>NZ_JBCLVN010000002.1:0-146807 GCF_039548315.1 Cellulomonas olei | reverse complement strand
GCCGGTGCCCTCCTCGACCAGCCGGCCGCGGTGCAGCACCGCGATCCGGTCGGCGAGCAGGTCGACCACGGCCAGGTCGTGGCTGATGAACAGGCACGCGAACCCGAGGCTCTCCTGCAGCTCCGCGAACAGCTCGAGCACCCGCGCCTGCACCGACACGTCCAGGGCGGACGTCGGCTCGTCGGCGATGAGCAGCTCCGGGTCCAGCGCGAGCGCCCGGGCGAGCGACGCGCGCTGGCGCTGCCCGCCGGACAGCTCGTGCGGGAACCGGTCGCCGTACGCGCGGGGCAGCTGCACCGACTCCAGCAGCTCGTCCACGCGCGAGCGCGCCGCGCGGGCGTCGTCCGCCCGGCCGTGCACCACCAGCGGCTCGGCCACGCACTCCGCGATGGTGAGCAGCGGGTTGAACGACGTCGCCGGGTCCTGGAACACGAACCCGATGCGCGGCCGGATCGGGCGCAGCGCGCGCTCCTTGACGCCGTTCATCTCGACGCCCAGCACCTGCAGCGACCCGCCGGTGACCCGCGTCAGCCCGGCGATGGCCCGGCCGATCGTGGTCTTGCCGGAGCCCGACTCGCCGACCAGGCCGAGCACCTCGCCCGGGCGGATCGCCAGGGAGACGCCGTCGACGGCCCGGAACCCGGGCTGCCGGAGCCGGCCCGGGTAGGTGATCTCCAGGTCGCGCGCCTCGACCACGGGGGTCGAGGACGCCCAGCCCTCGGGACGGGCCTCGGCGCGGGCCCGGGCGTGCGCGCCGCCCTGCCCGATCCGCGGCACCGCGTCGAGCAGCGCCCGCGTGTACGGGTGGGCCGGCGCGGAGAACAGCTGCCGCACGGGCGCCTGCTCCACGATCTCGCCCTGGTACATCACGGCGACCGTGTCGGCGAGGTCCGCGACGACGCCCATGTTGTGCGTGATGAGCACGACCGCGGCGCCGAACTCGTCCCGGCAGCGCCGGATCAGGTCGAGGATCTCGGCCTGCACCGTCACGTCGAGCGCCGTGGTCGGCTCGTCGGCGATGATCACGCCCGGGTCGAGCACCAGGGCCTGCGCGATGACGATGCGCTGCTTCTGCCCGCCGGAGAACTGGTGCGGGTAGTGGTCGATCCGGTGCTCGGGGTCGGGGATGCCGACCTTGCGCAGGATCTCGACGGCCTTCGCCCGGGCGTCGGCCCGGCTGATCCGCCCGTGGGCGCGCAGGCCCTCGATGATCTGCCAGCCCACCGGGTAGACCGGGTTCAGCGCGGTCGACGGCTCCTGGAACACCATGGCGGCGTCCCGGCCGCGGACCTGCCGCAGCGCCGCGCCGCTCAGCGCGTTCACGTCCGAGCGGGTCGCGCCGTCCCGGGAGGACAGCACGACGGCCCCGCGGGCGGTGGCGGTCGACGGCAGCAGGCCGAGGATCGTCTTGGCGGTGACCGACTTGCCGCTGCCGGACTCCCCGACCACGGCCAGCACCTCGCCGGCGTGGACGGTCAGCGACACCCCGTCGACCGCGCGGACGTCGCCCGCGTCGGTCGCGAAGGACACGGACAGGTCGGTGATCTCGACGACCGGCGCGGCGTCGCCGCGGGGTGCGCCGGTCTGCGGTGCCGCGGTCATCGGGCGTCCTCCGTCCCGGGCTCCAGGCCCGCCACCCCGCCCGGTGCGGTCAGCGCGCCGCCGGGGACGACCGAGGTCGCCGCCACGTCGCCGCCGACGTCGGTCGCGGCGCGGCGGGTGCGCAGCCGCGGGTCGGCCAGGTCGTTGAGGGACTCGCCGACCAGGGTGATGCCCAGCACGGACAGCACGATCGCGACGCCCGGGAACACGGAGGTCCACCAGATGCCGGACGTGACGTCCGCGATCGCGCGGTTCAGGTCGTAGCCCCACTCCGCTGCCTGCGTCGGCTCGATGCCGAAGCCCAGGAACCCGAGCCCGGCGAGCGTGAGGATGGCCTCCGACGCGTTCAGCGTGATGATGAGCGGCAGCGTGCGGGTCGCGTTGCGCAGCACGTGCACGAACATGATCCGGCCGTTGCTCGCCCCGATGACGCGTGCGGACTCCACGAACGCCTCGGACTTGATGCGGATGGTCTCGGCGCGCACCACCCGTAGGTACTGCGGTGTGAAGACCACCATGATCGACAGCGCCGCCGCGAGCACGCCGCCGATCATGTCGGCCTGGCCGCCGCTGATGACGATGGCCAGCACGATCGCGAGCAGCAGGGACGGGAACGCGTAGATCGCGTCCGCGACCACCACGAGCACCCGGTCGAGCCAGCCGCCGAAGTAGCCGGACACCAGGCCGAGCAGCACGCCGAGGAACAGCGAGGCCGCGATGGCGATGACGATGACGAGCACCGCGGTCCGCGAGCCCCAGATGACGCGGGACAGCACGTCGTAGCCGCCGACGGTGGTGCCGAGCAGGTGCTCGGCGGACGGCGGCTGCTGCGCGCCGAACGGCCCGTCGGCGTCGCGGAGCTGCGCGAACCCGTAGGGCGCGAGCAGCGGCGCCAGGAGCGCGGTGAGCAGCAGCAGGCCGGTCAGCACGAGGCCCGTGACGAGCATCCCGCGCTGCAGGCCGACGCTCTGCCGCAGCTGGTGGACGACGGGCAGCGAGCGCCAGGTGCGCCGGGCCCGCCCGCCCTCGGTGGTGGCGGTCGCCATGTCAGTACCTCACCCTCGGGTCGATGAGCGCGGCGATCACGTCGACCAGGAAGTTCGTCACGGCCACGATCACGGCGAGCATGACGACGATGCCCTGCACCGCCACGAAGTCGCGGGCCTGGAGGTACTCCGAGATCTGGAAGCCGAGGCCGCGCCACTCGAACGTCGTCTCCGTGAGCACGGCTCCCACCAGCAGCATGGCGATCTGCATGCCGATGACGGTGACGATCGGGATCAGCGCGGGGCGGTAGGCGTGCTTGCGCAGCAGCCGGGACTCCCGTACGCCGCGCGACCGCGCCGCGTCCACGTAGCCCGAGCCGAGCGTGCCGATGACGTTGGTGCGCACCAGGCGCAGGAACACCCCGGCGGTCAGCAGGCCGAGCGTGACCGCCGGCAGGATCGCGTGCTGGAGGACGTCGACGACGACGTCCGGGTTGCCGGTGCGGATCGCGTCGATCAGGTAGATGCCCGTCGGGTCGTCGAGGCGCCGCATCGCGATCTCCGAGCGGGTCGAGGCCCGCCCCGCGACGGGCAGCCAGTCGAGCTGCACGGAGAAGATCAGCTTGAGCAGCAGGCCGGCGAAGAACACCGGCGTGGCGTAGCAGGCGATCGCGAACACCCGCAGCAGCGCGTCCGGCACGCGGTCGCGGAAGTACGCGGCGGCGAGGCCCAGCGGGATGCCGACGACGAACGCCACGATCAGGGCGTAGAACGCGAGCTCGAGGGTCGCGGTGCCGAACGTCGTCAGCACCTCCGTGACCGGGCGCGCGTCGCTCAGCGTGGTGCCGAAGTCGCCGCGCAGCAGGTCCCCGAGGTACTCGACGTACTGCACGAGCACGGGGCGGTCGTAGCCGGCCTGGTGGATCCGCTCGGCGAGCTGGGCCGCCGGGAGCCGGCCGCCCTGCGCCGCGGTGATCGGGTCGCCGGTGGCCCGCATGAGCAGGAAGACGACGGTCACGAGGATGAAGACCGTCGGGATGATGAGCAGGAAGCGGACCAGCAGGTAGCGGCCGAGGCCGCCCCCGCCGGAGCGCCGCCTGGCCCGCGGGGTGGACGGCGTGTCGCCGTCGGCGGACGGCAGGCCGGTGGGCTGCTGCGGTCCGGTCACGGAGGTGGAGGTCATGTCTCTCGCTCTGATCGCCCGTGACGCCCGGCGCGGGCCGCTCGCGAGGAGCGACCCGCACCGGGCGTCGGGTGGGGGCGGTGCGTCAGCCGATGGCCAGCGCGCCGTAGCGGAACTTGAAGGACGCGTCGAGGGTGTCCTCGGCGCCGGTCACGTCGGTGCCGACCACGGCCACCTGCGCGCCCTGGAGGTACGGGACCGTCGAGAGGTCCTGCGCCACCGCGTCCTGGATCTGCTCGATGAGCGCGGTGCGCTCGTCGGCGTCCGGGGTGACGGCCTGCTCCAGGATCAGGTCGTTGACCTCCTGGTTGTCGTAGTGGTTGCCCAGGAAGTTCTCCGTGAGGAAGAACGGCGTGAGGTAGTTGTCCGCGTCGGAGTAGTCCGGGAACCAGCCGAGCTGGTAGGCCGGGTAGACGTCGGACGTGCGGTCCTTGGCGTACTGCACCCACTCGGTGGTCTGCAGGTCGACCGAGAACAGCCCGGTGGCCTCGAGCTGGTCCTTGATCAGCGCGTACTCCTCGCCGGAGGACGGGCCGTAGTGGTCGTTGCTGTACTGCAGCGACAGCTGCACCGGGGTCTCGACGCCCGCGGCCTCGAGGCGCTCGGCCGCCTTGTCGGCGTCCGGGCCGCCGTCGCCGTCGCCGTACAGCGGCTTGAGCGACTCGGTGGCGCCCGTCAGGCCCTCGGGGACGAACGAGTACAGCGGGGTGTAGGTGCCCTTGTAGACCTGGTCGGCGATCTCCTCGCGGTCGATCAGGTCGGCGACCGCCTGGCGGACGGCCAGCGCCTTGTCCTCGTCGGCCTCCGGCGTGGTGGCGCCGTACGGCTGGGTGTCGAAGTTGAAGACGATGTAGCGGATCTCGCCGCCGGGGCCGTCCACGACCTTGACGTTGTCGTCGCCGCGCAGGTCCTCGATGTCGGTGGCCGACAGGCTGCGGAACGCGACGTCCACGTTGCCCTGCTGCACGTCGAGCTTCAGGTTCGAGGCGTCGGTGTAGTACTGGACCGTCACCTCCTCGTTCTTCGGCGCGCCGAGCAGGCCCTGGTAGTCCGGGTTGGCCTGGTACACCACGAGGTCGTTCACGCTGTAGTCCGTGATCGTGTACGGGCCGGCGAACGCCTCGCCCGCGACGATGTCGTCGTCCGGCGTCAGCGCGTCGGCGGCGAACACGTCCTCGTCCACGATCGGGCCCGCGGGGCTCGACAGGATCTGCGGGAACACCTGGTCGTCCTCGGACTTCAGGTGGAAGACGACGGTGGTGTCGTCCGGGGCGTCGACGCTGTCGAGGTTGTACAGCAGCGAACCGGGGCCGTTGCCGCCGTCCGCGCCGGACTCGAAGATCGCGAGCTGTCGGTCGAAGGTGAACTTCACGTCGGACGAGGTCAGCTCGTTGCCGTTCGCGAAGGTCAGGCCCGGCTTGAGGGTGACCGTGTACTCGGTCGGGGAGGTGAACTCGGCCGACTCGGCGATGTCCGGCTCCACGTCCGGGCTGCCGAACGGGGTGTTCATGAGGAACGGGTAGACCTGGTTCATCACCGCGAACGACCCGTTGTCGTACGAGCCGGCCGGGTCGATCGTCGTGATCTTGTCCGTCGTGCCGATCATCAGCGCGCCGCCGGCGCTGTCGCCGCCGCCGTCCGTCTCGTCGTCGCCGCCCGAGCCGCCGCTGCACGCGGCGAGGACGAGTGCGGTGGCGACCAGGCCGGCGCCGGCCGCCAGGCCGCGTCGGCGGCCGTGGGGAACCGCAGTCATGCGTGTACCTCTTCCCTGGATGGAGCCCCTGCCCGCCGTCAGAGCGGCGGTGTCTGTCTCGCTTGCCGGGCACAGGTGCCCGCAACGTGGGACATAGGACTAGCACAGTGTGCGCGCTCACAGGGCATCCGCGTGTAACGGCGGGATTGCGTTCCGGTCACGGTGCAGGTCAGCGGACCGAACCCGGCCCGAGGCCGTCCGACCTGCGACCCGCCCCGCCGCGCGCCCGCCCGCGCGCACCCGCCCGCGCGCGCCCGCCCCGCCCCGTCCGCCTCGCCCCGTCCGCCCCGACCAGCCGTCGTGATTGCAGCAGATGCGGGGTTCAGGCGCGCGAAGCCAGCATCTGCTGCAACCTCGACGAGGCGCGGCGCGGGTCGGGTGAGCGCGGGCGGGTCGGGTGGGCGCGGGTCGGTCAGGCGGCGGGCGGGGAGGCCTGCGCGGCGGCGCGGGCCGCGGCGGGCAGCGCGGACACGACGCGGTCGAGAGCGGCGTCGTCGTGGGCGGCGGACACGAACCACGCCTCGAACGCCGACGGCGGCGCGTACACCCCGTCGCGCAGCAGGCTGTGGAAGAACGCCGGGTAGCGCCACGCCTCCGACGCGAGCACCTGCGCGTAGTCCCGCGCACCCGCGTCCGTGCCGAGCACCGTGGAGAACAGGTTGCTCGCGTGCTGCACCGCGTGCGCCACCCCCGCGGCCGTGAGCGCCTCGTCGACGGCCTCGCGCAGCAGGGCGGCGGCGCGGTCCACGCGGGCGTACACCGCGTCGTCCGCGAGCCGCAGCGTCGCCAGGCCCGCGGCCGTCGCGACGGGGTTCCCGGACAGCGTGCCCGCCTGGTAGACGGGTCCGGTCGGCGCCAGCGCGTCCATGACGGCCGCCGGGCCGCCGAGCGCCGCGACGGGCATGCCGCCGCCGACGACCTTGCCGAACGTCAGCAGGTCCGGGCTCCAGCCCTCGCGCTGCGCCTCCAGGCCCCACCAGCCGGCCGGGCCGACGCGGAAGCCGGTCAGGACCTCGTCCTGGATCAGCAGGGCGCCGTGCGCGTGGGCGATCCGGGCGAGCGCGGCGTTGAAGCCGGGCTCCGGCGGGACGACGCCCATGTTCGCGGGCGCGGCCTCGGTGATGATCGCGGCGATGGTCGGGCCGTGCTCCGCGAACGCCGCCTCGACGGCCGGCAGGTCGTGGTACGGCAGCACGATCGTCTCGGCGGCCACGGACGCGGGGACCCCGGCCGAGCCGGGCAGGGCCAGCGTGGCGACGCCCGACCCGGCCGCCGCCAGCAGACCGTCCGAGTGCCCGTGGTAGCAGCCGGCGAACTTCACGACGCGGTCCCGGCCGGTCACGCCGCGCGCGAGCCGGATCGCCGTCATCGTCGCCTCGGTGCCGGTCGACACCAGGCGGAGCCGTTCGACGACGGGCACGCGGGCCCGCACGGCCTCCGCGAGCTCGACCTCCGCGAGGGTGGGCGCGCCGAACGACAGCCCGCGTCCCGCCGCCTCGCGCACGGCCTCGACGACCTCCGGGTGCGCGTGGCCGAGGATCGCCGGCCCCCACGACCCGACGAGGTCGACGTACTCGCGGCCGTCCACGTCGGTGACGTAGGCGCCGCGCGCCGAGGCCACGAACCGCGGCGCCCCGCCGACCGAGCCGAACGCGCGCACCGGCGAGCTCACCCCGCCCGGGATGACGCCCTGCGCCCGCTCGAACAGCTCCTCCGACGAGGTCATCGCCACTCCTCCCGCAGCCAGTGGGCCAGCTCCACGGCCCAGTACGTCAGCACCTGGTCCGCGCCGGCGCGGCGGATGCCCAGCACCGACTCGGTGATCGCCCGCCGGCGGTCCAGCCAGCCCTGGGCCGCGGCGGCCTCGACCATCGCGTACTCGCCGGACACCTGGTACGCCGCGACGGGCACCGTGCTCGCGGCGGCCACGTCGGCGAGCACGTCCAGGTACGCCCCGGCGGGCTTCACCATGACGACGTCGGCGCCCTCCGCGATGTCGAGCGCCACCTCGTGCAGCGCCTCGCGGCGGTTGCCGGGGTCCATCTGGTAGGTCCGGCGGTCGCCGTCGAGCGTCGACTCCACGGCGTCGCGGAACGGCCCGTACAGCACGCTCGCGTACTTCGCGGCGTAGGCCAGCACGGCGACGTCGGTCCGCCCGGCGGCGTCGAGGACGTCCCGGATCACGCCGACCTGGCCGTCCATCATGCCGCTGGGGGCGACCATGTGGGCGCCCGCGTCGGCCTGCGCGAGGGCCATCTCGGCGTACCGCACCAGCGTGGCGTCGTTGTCGACCACGCCGTCGGGCGTCAGCACGCCGCAGTGCCCGTGGTCGGTGAACTCGTCGAGGCACAGGTCGGCCTGGATCACCAGGGCGTCCCCCACCTCGGCGCGGACGTCCGCCAGCGCCACGTTGAGGATGCCGTCGGGGTCGGTGGCGCCCGACCCGACGGCGTCGCGGGCCAGCGGCACGCCGAACAGGTTCACGCCGCCGACGCCCGCGGCCGCGGCCTCGACCACCGCGCGGCGCAGGGAGTCGCGCGTGTGCTGGACGACGCCCGGCATCGACGCGATCGGCTGCGGCTCGGCGAGGCCCTCCTTGACGAAGAGCGGCAGGACCAGCTCGGCGGGGTGCAGGCGGGTCTGGGACACCGAGCGGCGCATCGCCGTCGTCGCGCGCAGCCGCCGGGGCCGGACGCGGCCGGGCCGGGCCGCCGCGACGACGGCCTCGGGGGCACCCGCGGGGACGGTGCCGGGGGGCGTCGCGCCCGTCGTGCCGGCGCTGCCGGGCGTGCCGGGCGTGCCGGGCGTGCCGGCCGTGCCGGTGCTGCCGGGCGTGCTGCCGCCGTGGTCGTCGAGGCTCGTCATGCCTGCCCTCCGTCGGGGTCGGCCGCCCGGGGTGCGGCGGCGGTGCGGGGCCCCGGGGACGTACCCGCCGGGTGGGCGGGGTCCGTCGGCGGGGCGGGGTCCGGGGGTGCGGTCGGCGTCGGCGGCGACGCGGGGTCTCCGGGCGACCGGTCGTCGACCGCTGCCGCCAGCGCCGCGACCAGGTCGCCCGGCGTCTGGTGCCCGGCCACGGCGGCGACGGACAGGCCGACGCGGCGCGCCTCGGCCGCGGTCGACTCGCCGATGCAGCACACGAGCGTCCCGGCGGGCGGGGCGCCGAGCATGGTCAGCAGGTTGCGCGCGGTGCTGCCCGAGGTCAGCAGGACGGCGTCCACCCCGCCCGTCGCCCAGGCGTCGCGGACCGGCGGCTCCGGCGCGGGCCCGGGCACCGTGCGGTACGTCGTCACCACGTCGACCGGCCAGCCGCGCGCGGCCAGGCCGTCGGCGAGCGTCGGGGCGGCGAGGTCGCCGAGCGGCAGCAGCACGCGCTGCGGCTCGGCGCCGGCCGGGGGCCAGGCCGCGAGCAGCGCCACCGCCGAGGACCGGCCGGCGGGCACCAGGTCCACCCGGATGCCGGCGTCGCGCAGGGCGCGGGCGGTGGAGCCGCCGACCGCTGCGACCCGGACGTCCTCGAGCAGCCCGGCGAGCGTGTGGCCGGTCTCCTCCGCGCGGTCCACCAGCACCGGCACCGCGGCCGCGCTGGTCACGGCCACCCAGCCGTAGTAGCCGACCTCGAGCGCCAGCAGGGCGTCGTCGAGCTCGGTGGGGTCGTGCGGCGGGACGGTCTGGATCAGGGGCACGACGACGGGCTCCGCGCCGGCCGCGCGCAGGGCGATGACGAGCGGGTCCGGCCCGGCGGTCTCCCGGGGGACCAGCACCCGCAGGCCGGCCAGGCCGGTCACGCGGCCAGCCCCGCGAGCGCGGCGGCGCCCGCCCCGAGCAGCTCCTCCGCGAGCCGCGTGCCGAGCGCCGCGGCGGCGAGCGCGGTCCCCGCCGGGTCGTCGGCGGGCGCGGCGGTCAGGGGGGTCGAGGCGGCCCGCCGCAGGGACGCGGTGCCGTCCGGGCGGAGCACCACCGCCTCCAGGTGCAGGACGCCGTCCGGCCCGAGGCCTGCGTGCGCGCCGACGGGGGCCGCGCAGCCGGCCTCCAGCCGGTTGAGCAGCGCCCGCTCGGCCAGCACGGCCAGGTGGGTGGGCCGGTGGTCGAGCGCGGCGAGCGCCCGCGCCAGCGCCTCGCCGTCCGCGGCGTCGGCGGTCCGCACCTCGACGGCGAGCGCGCCCTGCGCCGGGGCGGGGGTCATGACGTCGAGCGGCAGCGCCTCCGTCACGGCGTCGAGGCGTCCCAGCCGCGCGAGGCCCGCCCGTGCGAGCACCACGGCGTCCAGGTCGTCCTCGATGCGCCGCAGCCGCGTGTCGACGTTGCCGCGGATGTCCACGACCACCAGGTCGGGGCGGGCGGCGCGGAGCTGGGCGGCGCGCCGCGGGGAGCCGGTGCCGACCGAGGCGCCCTCCGGGAGGGTGGCGAGCGTGCGGCCGTCGCGGGCGCACAGCGCGTCGCGCGGGTCCTCGCGCACCGGGACCGCCGCGACCACCAGCCCCGGCGCCGGCGCGGTCGGCAGGTCCTTGAACGAGTGCACGGCGACGTCGCACCGGCCGTCGAGCAGCGCGTCGCGCAGGGCCGTGACGAAGACGCCGGTGCCGCCGAGCGTGGCGAGCGAACCGGTCAGCCGGTCGCCGTCGGTCCGCACCCGCACCAGCTCGTGGTCGCCCGCGCCGAGCGCCGTGAGGGCGTCCGCCACGTGCCCGGTCTGGGTGAGCGCGAGCGCGCTCGCGCGGGTGCCGACGCGGACGAGGGGGGACATGCCCCCAGTCTCGGCCACCTCCGGAGGGGTTGTCGAAACCGGTCGCGGGCCGTCCGCCGGGGCCGTCACGCCGTCGGCGCCGCAGCCAGCGCGGACGCCGTCGCGCGGGCGTCCGGCACCACGGAGGCGAGCCCGTTGCCGGACACCCACGCGCCCACGACGGCGAGCCCCGGCACCGCCGCGACCGCCTCGCGGACCTCGCGGACCGTGCTGCGGTGGGCCGCGGTCGGCACCGGCAGGCCCTGTCGCCAGCCGACGCGGGCCGAGGCCCGCACCTGCTCCGCCCGCAGCGGCACCCCGAGCACGGCGGAGGCGTCACGCAGCGCCAGCGCCGTCAGCCCGGGCAGGTCGCCCGGCAGCGGGTCCGCCCCGGGGACGTCCCCCGCCCGGCCGTACGACAGCCGCACGACGTGCCGTCCGGGCCCGGCGGCGTCGGCCAGCCACCCCCACTTGGCGGTCGCGTGCGTCAGCGCCTTCGCGCGCACGCCCGGGACGGCGCGCGCCACCAGGACGCCGGTGCCCCGCGGCGCGGAGTCGAGCTCCGGGGCGTCCAGCACGAGCGTGACCAGCACGATGTCCGCGCCGGGGTCGGTGTGCAGCCCGGCGAGCCCGGGGGCGACGCCGGCGAGCAGCTCGGTGGCGCGGGGGGTCGCGACCACCAGGCGGGGCGCGTCGACCTGGTGCTCGCCGCCGGGCCCGGACACGGTGACGCGGAACCCTCCGGCGTCGCGCGCCACGGCGACCGCCCGCACCCCGGTGCGGACGTCCCCGCCGCGTGCGGTGACGTCGGCGACCAGGGCGTCGACCAGCACGTGCAGGCCCCCGCGGAACCCGGCGACCGCCGACCCCGCCGGCGCCAGCGCCCGCAGGGCCGCGACGCCGCCGGCGAGGGAGCCCGCGCGGCGCACGGCGTCGGACAGGCCGGGCGCGACGGCGTCCACCGCGGTGTCGTCCGGCTCCGCGGCGTGCACGCCCGCGACGACGGGCCGCACCAGCCGGTCGAGCACCCGGCGGCCCATCCGGGCCCGGACCAGACCGCCGAGCGTCGGGCCCGGGCCGCCGCCCGCCCGCAGGCCCGCCGACGCCGGCAGCACGCGGTCGAGCGACGCCCGCAGCGCGCCGGCGGTCCCGAGGGTCCGGCGGACGTCGGGCGCCCAGGGGTCGGCCGGGATGCCGAGCAGGCCGGTGCGCGGCAGCGGCCCGGCGCCGTGCGGCAGCCGCACCCACGCGCCGTGCGGCTCCGGGGCGACGACCCGGTCCGTGAGCCCCAGCTCGTCCGCCAGGGCGGCCACGGAGCCGCCGCGCGTCGCGAACGACTCCGCGCCGGCGTCCAGCCGCAGCCCGTCGACCTCGTGCCGGCCGACGACACCGCCCGGCGAGGTCCACGCCTCCAGCACGAGCGGCCTCAGCCCGGCGATCGCGAGCTCCCGGGCGGCGACCAGCCCCGCGATGCCACCGCCGACCACCACGGCGTCGGGCGCCGTCCCCTGCGTGTCCCGGCCCGCGGGTCGGGTGTCCTGGTCGCTCGTGGCTGCTCCTCGGCTCGTCGTCGCGCGTCGGTCGGGCACCACTGTGCCGGTCGGGGGCCCGCCGCGCGTGGGACCCCCGGCCGCGGTCACAGGGAGTGGACGAGCTCCACGACGCGGGTCAGCACGTCGGGGTCCGTCTCGGGCGGGACGCCGTGGCCGAGGTTGACCACGTGCCCCGGGGCGACGGCGCCGCGGGCGACGACGTCGCGCACGTGCGCCTCCAGCACCGGCCAGGGCGCGGCCAGCAGGGCGGGGTCGATGTTGCCCTGCACGGGCACGCGCCCGTCGAGCCGCCGCACCGCCTCGTCCAGCGGGATGCGGTGGTCGACGCCGACGACGTCCGCACCCACGTCCCGCATCGCGGCCAGCAGCTCGCCCGTGCCGGTGCCGAAGTGCACGCGCGGCACGCCGAGGTCCGCGACGTGGGACAGCGCCCGCGTGGACGCGGGGGCGACGTGCGCCGTGTAGTCGGCCAGGGACAGCGACCCGGCCCACGAGTCGAACAGCTGGGCCGCGCCGGCGCCCGCGAGCACCTGCGCCCGCAGGAACGTGCCCGTGACGTCGGCGGCCCACTGCGTGAGGGCCCGCCACGTCGCCGGGTCGGCGTGCATGAGGGTGCGCGCCGCCAGGTGGTCCCGCGACGGCCTGCCCTCCACGAGGTAGGCGGCCAGCGTGAACGGCGCACCGGCGAACCCGATGAGCGGCGTGGCGCCCAGCGCCGCCGTCGTCAGCCGGACGGCCTCGGTCACGGGGGCGAGCACCTCGGGGGTCAGCGCCTCGGCGGGAGAGGCGTCCCGCAGGCGCGCGACGTCGTCGGCGGTGCGGACCGGGGAGCCGAGCACCGGCCCCACGCCCGGGTGGATGTCCACGTCGACACCGGCGAGCCGCAGCGGCACCACGATGTCGGAGAAGAAGATCGCCGCGTCGACGCCGTGGCGCCGCACCGGCTGCAGCGTGATCTCGGACGCCAGCTCCGGCACCAGGCACGCGTCGAGCATCGCGGTGCCCGCGCGGGCGGCGCGGTACTCGGGCAGCGACCGGCCGGCCTGGCGCATGAACCAGACGGGCCTGCGCGCGGGCGTCCGGCCGCGGTAGGCGGCCAGCAGCGGGGCGTCGGCGGTGCGGCCGTCCACCAGCGGGTGGTCGGCGGGCAGGCCGGTCCCGTCGGGCAGCGAGGCGAGCGCGGTCGCGGGGGCGGGGTCGGGGCGTGACGAAGTCGACATCACCCGTGATTGTGCCCCGTCTTCCCTGGAGTGATTCAATCGTGGGCGTGGTGATGCTGTCGTTGGTGGCCAGTCATCACGACCTCGACCTGTCCGTGCTGGAGCGGTTGTCCGCCGACACGCACGCTGTCGGACGGGAGATCGTGACCGGCTGCGACCCCGTCGCGGGGGCGGTCGTGCTCGCGACCTGCAACCGCTTCGAGCTGTACCTGGACGTCGCCGACGCGGCCGACGCCGACGCGGCCCGTGCCGCGGTCGCCGACGCCGTGGCCGCCCGCTCCGGGTACCCCGCCTCCCGCGTCGCCGCGTCGCTGACGCCCGCGACCGGCCGGCGCGTGGTCGAGCACCTGTTCGCCGTCGCCTCCGGCCTGGAGTCGATGGTCGTGGGGGAGCGGGAGATCGCCGGCCAGGTGCGCCGGGCGCTGACCGCGGCCCGCCGGGACGGCACCACGACCTCCGGCCTCGAGGCGCTGTTCCAGGCGGCGTCCCGGGCGTCGCGCGCGGTCGAGGGCCGCACGGGCCTGGGCGGCGCGGGTCGCTCCGTCGTCGGCGTCGCGCTCGACCTCGTCGCCGGCGACCTGCCGGACTGGCACGACGTGCGCTGCCTGCTCATCGGGACCGGCTCGTACGCCGGGGCGAGCCTGGCGGCGCTCAAGGCCCGCGGGTGCGGCGAGGTGCTGGTCTACTCCGCGAGCGGGCGCGCCGGGCAGTTCGCGGCGCAGCGCGGGGTCACCGCGGCGACCGCCGACCTGGCGGCCAGCCTCGCGGGAGTCGACCTGGTCGTGGCGTGCAGCGGCGCGGCCGGCGCGGTCCTCGACGTCGACGCGCTGATCCGCTCGCGCTCCGCCGAGGCGTCCGTGGGGGCGCGGCCGCTCGCGGTGGTCGACCTGGCGCTCCAGCACGACGTCGACCCGGCCGTCGGCGAGCTGCCCGGCGTCCGCCTGGTCAGCCTGACGACCGTCGCCGAGCACGCCCCGGACGGGCACTCCGCGACGGTGGCGGAGGCACGCGCGCTCGTCGCGGAGCAGGCCGAGGCGTTCGAGCGCACGCGGCGCACCCGCGAGTGGAACCCGCCGGTCGTCGCCGAGCGCCGCCGCGTGCTCGAGGAGCTCGCCGCGGCCGTCGAGGGCCTGGACGAGCGGCGTGCCCGCGCGCTGCGGCGCCGGGTGCGGTCCGCGCTGCACGGGCCGACGGTGCGGGCACGGTCCGCCGCCGCCGACGGGGACGCCGCGCGGTACGCCGCGGCGCTCGCGGACCTCGCGGCCGTCACGGTGCCCGCCGGCGACCTCGCGCCCGCCCCGGCCTGAGCCGGCGCCCGCGACGGGCCGGTGCCGCCCGCCCCGGTCAGTCCTCCAGGTACCGGACGAGCTCGCCCGCGAGCCCCGTGTAGCCGCCGGGGGTGAGCGCGGACAGCCGCGCCGCCACGTCCTGCGGGAGGCCGAGCCCCGCGATGAACTCCCGCATGTCGTCCGCGGTGAGCCGGCGGCCGCGCGTCAGCTCCTTGAGCCGCTCGTACGGGTTCTCCATCCCGGTGACGCCGGCGACCGCCGCCGCGCGCATCGCGGACTGCACGGGCTCGCCCAGCACCTCCCAGTTCTGGTCGAGCTCGCGCGCGAGCAGCTCGCGGTCCACCGAGAGGGCCGCGAGCCCCCGGCGCACGTTGTCGACCGCGAGCAGCGAGTGGCCGAACGCCGGGCCGATGTTGCGCTGCGTGGTCGAGTCGGTGAGGTCCCGCTGCAGCCGGCTGGTGACGAGCGTCGCGCCCAGCGTGTCGAGCAGCGCGCACGAGAGCTCGAGGTTGGCCTCGGCGTTCTCGAACCGGATGGGGTTCACCTTGTGGGGCATCGTCGACGACCCGGTCGCGCCCGCGACGGGGATCTGCACGAAGACGCCCCGCGAGATGTACGTCCACACGTCGGTCGCGAGGTTGTGCAGCACCCGGTTGAAGCGCGCGACGTCCGCGTACAGCTCCGCCTGCCAGTCGTGCGACTCGATCTGCGTGGTCAGCGGGTTCCACGTCAGCCCGAGGTGCTCGACGAACGTGCGGCTGACCTCCGGCCAGTCGGCACCCGGCACGGCGACGACGTGCGCGCCGTAGGTGCCGGTCGCGCCGTTGAGCTTGCCGAGGAACTCCGCGCCGGCGACCCGGCGGAGCTGGCGGCGCAGCCGGTGGGCGAGGACGGCGAGCTCCTTGCCGAGCGTGGTCGGCGTGGCGGGCTGCCCGTGCGTCAGCGCCAGCATCGGGACCTCGGCCAGGTCCCGCGCCATCGCCGCGAGGTCGTCGACCAGGCCCGTCGCGGCCGGCAGCCAGACGTCCTGCACCGCGCCGCGCACCATGAGCGCGTACGACAGGTTGTTGACGTCCTCGCTGGTGCAGCAGAAGTGGACGAGCTCCGACACGGCCGGCAGCACGGTGCCGGGGCCCAGGACGTCGGGCGCCGCGGCGATGCGCTCCTTGATCAGGTACTCGACGGCCTTCACGTCGTGCACCGTCGTGCGCTCGATCTCGGCGAGCCGCGCGACCTCCGCCGCCCCGAACCCGGTCACCACCGCGCGCAGGTACGCCCGCTCCGCGTCGGACAGCACGGGGGCGCCCGGCACGACGCCGTGGGAGGTGAGGTGGATCAGCCACTCGACCTCGACGTGCACGCGCTCGCGGTTCAGCGCCGCCTCCGACAGGTGGTCGACCAGCGGGGCCACGGTGCGGCGGTAGCGGCCGTCCAGCGGCCCGAGCGCCAGCGGCGGCTCGATCTGCGCGAGGGGCACGCGTGCGGCCTGCACGGCGGTGGACGCGGCGGACGGGGTGCGGTCGGGCGCGGGCATGGGCCGCATCCTCCCACGGACGCCCCGCCCCGGGCCGGTCGCCCGTCGCCCCGGGCAACCGGTGGCGGCCGACTCCTCAGCCGGTCCCCGGCGGCGCCGATCGGGAGACCACCTGAGGGGGTGGCCGCGCGGAGCAGACGCGCGGCGGAGGTGGGCGAGCAGGGGGACGACCGATGGGTGCATCGTGGGGGCGGCGCAGCCGTGCGGCCGAGGACGCGGGACGGGGCGGTGCGGACGTCGGCCGCGAGCTCCAGGTGCTGGACGAGGTCGTCCGGGCGCTCGGGGCGCTGCGCACGCCGGGCACCGGCGCCGGGCACGGTCCGGCGGACGGGGGCCTCGCGGAGGTGCTCGAGGTGGTCCGCTCGGGCCTCGGCTTCGACTACGCGTCCGCGTGGCGCGTCGACCCCGGGCACCGCGACCTGGCGTTCGTCGCGCAGCGGGGCGAGCTGTCGGCGGAGCTGACGCGCATGTCGCCGGGCTACCGGATGCCGCAGGGCGTCGGGCTGTGCGGCGTGGCGTGGCAGCGCGACGGCGTGGTGCCGGTCGCGGACCTGCGCGAGCACGCCACCAACTGCGAGCGCGGCGAGGCGTTCCTGCGGGCGGGCGCCCGCGGCGCGATGTCGCTGCCGCTGTGGCGGGACGGCACCGTGGTCGCGGTGCTCGACTTCCTGTCCCGCGACGTCCGCGACGACGGCCCGGAGCAGGTGCTGGTGCTCGACGTGCTCGCGCGCACCGTGTCCCAGGTCCTGGAGGCGCGGCGCGGCGCGGAGGCGATCGCCGAGGTCGCCCGCGACCAGCAGGCCGTCACGACGTCCGTCGCCCGGGTCGGTGCGTGCACCGACGAGGAGGACGCCCTGCGGACCGCGCTCGACACCGTGCGCGAGGAGTTCGGCTGGGAGTACGGCTCGTACTGGGCGGTCGACCCGGAGGCGCGGGTGCTGCGGTTCCAGGTGGAGTCCGGCACCGCGGGCGAGGAGTTCCGGCAGGTCACGCTCGCCGCGAGCTTCGCCGAGGGCGTCGGCCTGGCCGGTCGGGCGTGGCGGGCGCGTGACCTGGTGTTCGTGCGGGACCTGGGCGAGCTGACCGACTGCGTCCGGGCGCCCGCGGCCCAGCGCGCGGGGGTCCGCTCGGGCGTCTGCCTGCCGGTGGTCGTCGGCGACGAGGTGCTCGGCACGATGGACTTCTTCACCAGCGAGAGCATCGAGCTGTCCGACAGCCGTCGCGGCTCGCTGCGCAACGTCGCCCGCCTGGTCTCCCAGCGCCTGGACATCCTGCGGGCCGCCGCCCGGGACCGCGCCGCGTCCGAGGCGCTGCTCGGCAGCGTCGCCCGGCTCTCCGAGAGCGCGTCCGAGGCGGTGCGGGTCGCCGAGGAGGCCGTCGCGCAGACGGCGGCCATGGCGGACGAGGTCCGCACGCTCGAGGCGTCGTCGTCCGCGGTCGGGGACGTCATCCGCGTCATCTCCTCGATCGCGGACCAGACCAACCTGCTCGCCCTCAACGCCACGATCGAGGCCGCCCGCGCCGGGCAGGCGGGCCGGGGTTTCGCCGTCGTCGCCACCGAGGTGAAGGACCTCGCCGGCGGCACGTCCGCGGCGACCTCCCGCGTGGAGCAGCAGGTCGCCGACATCCAGGCCAACACCGCGGCGGTGTCCCGCGGCATCGACTCCGTCAGCACGACGATCCGGCGCATGGACGAGGTCCAGGCCCGGATCGGCGAGGTGCTGGACGAGCAGCGGGAGATGGCCCGGTCCTTCCGGGCGTCGTAGCCGCGGGCGCATGGCCACCGGCCGGTGACGGGCCCGCACCCGTCACCGGCCGGTGGTGCTCGTGCCCTCCTCGGGGGGTGGACCGGTGGTGCCGGCCGCTGCGGGAGGTCGGGACAGGTGTCAGCGTGACCCCCGGCCGGCGACGGTCCCGCACCCGTCGCCGGCCGGCGGCGTCAGCGGGTGGTCAGCCGAGGACCACCCGGGGGAGCCGGCGCAGCAGCACGCCGAGGGCCAGGAGGCCCACCGCGAGCAGCGCCGGGAGCCCGGCCGGTGCGCCGGTCGGCGCCAGCGCCGCGGGGAGCACGGCGGTACGGGCGCCGGTGGTCGCGGCCTCCACCGCCGTGACCACGCCGCCGGCCACGAGCACGTCGGACGACACGAGGGACTCCGGGGACACGGCCTCGGAGCCCGTGGTGCCGGGGTCGGTGGTGCCGGGGTCCGTGGTGCCCGGGTCGGTGCCCGGGTCGGTGCCGGGGTCGGTGCCGGGGTCGGTCCCCGGGTCGGTGGTGCCCGGCTGCGTGGCGCTGGTGACGGTCGCGTCGCCGATCAGGCCGAGCGCGAGGTCGCCGACGGTCACCGGGACGGAGACCGGCAGGGCGACCCCGAGGTCGGCCAGCAGCCCGTCGGAGTCACCGCCGCCGACAGCGGCGTCCGGTGCGTCGGAGCTCCCGGCCGTGCCGGTGCCGCCGGTGACCGTGGCGTCGCCGACGAGGCCGAGCGCGAGGTCCCCGATGGTGACGGGGATCGAGACGGGGGCGGCCACGCCGGTGCCCGCCAGGGCGCCGTCGCTGCCGCCGTCGACGGTGGCGTCCGCGGCGTCGGTGCCGGTGGTCTCAGTGCCCGACCCGCCGGTGACCGTGGTGTCGCCGACGAGGCCGAGCGCGAGGTCCCCGATGCTGACGGGGATCGAGACGGGTGCGGCCACGCCGGTGCCCGCCAGGGCGCCGTCGCTGTCGCCGGAGCCGACCTCGGCGCTGGGGGCGTCGGTGCCGGTGGTCTCGGTGCCCGACCCGCCGGTCACCGTGGAGTCGCCGAGCAGCCCGAGGGAGACGTCCCCGATGGTGACGGGGATCGAGACGGGTGCGGCCACGCCGGTGCCCGCCAGGGCGCCGTCGCGGTCGCCGGAGCCGACCTCGGCGCTGGCGGCGTCGGTGCCGGTGGTCTCGGTGCCCGACCCGCCGGTCACGGTGGAGTCACCGAGCAGCCCGAGGGAGACGTCCCCGATGGTGACGGGGATCGAGACGGGTGCGGCCACGCCGGCGCCGGACGCGATGCCGTCGGAGCTGCCGCCGGCGACGGTGGCGTCCGCGGCGTCGGTGCCGGTGGTCTCGGTGCCGGACCCGCCGGTGACCGTGGAGGCGCCGAGCAGCCCGAGGGAGACGTCCCCGATGGTGACGGGGATCGAGACGGGTGCGGCCACGCCGGCGCCCGACGCGATGCCGTCGGAGCTGCCGCCGCCGACGGTGGCGTCCGGGGCGTCCGTGCCGGTGGTCTCGGTGCCGGACGCGCCGGTGACCGTGGAGTCGCCGAGCAGCCCGAGGGCGACGTCCCCGATGGTGACGGGGATCGGGACGGGTGCGGCCACGCCGGCGCCCGCCGCGATGCCGTCGGAGCTGCCGCCGCCGACGGTGGCGTCCGGGGCGTCCGTGCCGGTGGTCTCGGTGCCGGACCCGCCGGTGACCGTGGAGTCGCCGAGCAGCCCGAGGGAGACGTCCCCGATGGTGACGGGGAGCGAGACGGGTGCGGCCACGCCGGCGCCCGACGCGAGGCCGTCGGAGCTGCCGCCGTCGACGGTGGCGGCCGCGGCGTCGGTGCCGGTGGTCTCGGTGCCGGTCCCGCCGGTGACCGTGGAGTCGCCGAGCAGGCCGAGGGAGACGTCCCCGATGGTGACGGGGAGCGAGACGGGTGCGGCCACGCCGGCGCCGGAGGCGATGCCGTCGGAGTCGCCGCCGTCGACGGTGGCCTCCGGGGCGTCGGTGGTGCCGGCGTCGGTGGTGCCGGCGCCGTCGGTCACCGCCGCGTCGCCGAGCAGGCCGAGCGCGACGTCGTCGACCGTGACGGGCACGTGGACCGGGGCGGCCACGGCCGCGCCGGACGCGGCGCCCTCGCTGTCGCCCTGCTCGACCGTCTCGGTCGGGGCGGCGGGCTCGGCGGTGGTCGCCGCGGGTGCGGCGGCCTGGTCGACCGAGGCGTCGCCGAGGACGCCGACCGCCACGGCGGAGACGTCGACCGGCACCTGGACGGGCGCCGCGACGTCGGCACCGGAGGCCAGGCCGTCGGAGTCGCCGCCCGTCGTGGTGGCGGTGGGCGCCGGTGCGGTCGTGGCGGTCGCCGCGGGTGCGGCGGCCTGCTCCACGGTGGCGTCGCCGAGGACGCCGGCCGCGAGGCCGCTCACGTCCACGGAGACGTCGACGGGGGCGTCGACCCCCAGGCCGGCCAGGAGGCCGTCGTCGTCGGCCGCGTGGGCCGCGGCCGCTCCGGCGACGACGAGGCCGCCGGTGAGGAGCGCTGTCTGGAGCGCTCGGCGTACGGGTGCGTGCATGGTCCTGCTCCTTGCGGTGAGTCGGGGTGCGCCGTGCGGCGCGGGGCCTCGGGGCGCGGGCGACGGGACGTCGCCGGCACCGGGCCGGACTCAGGCAGGGGAGACGGGGACCTCGCGGAGGCGCAGGGGGAGCGTGACGTGGCCGCGGGCCACGGCGAGAAGACGGGAGGCGGTCGGGGCGAGGACGCCGCCGACGAGGACGGCCGCCGTGTCCGTGCCGGCGGCGCCGCGGGTCTGGCTGCCCGACAGGCCCGTGCCGGACGGGGCCGGTGCGCCCGGGAGGGGCGCAGTCGGCGTGCCGTCGGGGCCGCCGAGCGGGGCGACGAGGTCCGCGGGGGCGACACCGGCGAGGCCCGCATCGCCGCCCGCGGCCGCGCCGGCGACCGTGACGGAGCCGGACCCGGTCCGCGAGCTCGCGTCCGCGGGCCCGGAGGTGCGGGTGACCTCGGCCCCCGCGGTCGCGTCGGAGCTTCCGGACGCGACCCGGGCGTGCGGGGACGGCGTGCCGGGGGACGCGGGCAGGCCGGGGTCGACGGGGGAGCCGGGGACGGGCGCGGTGGGCAGCACGCCGCCGGTGACGGGGTCGAGCAGCTCGACGACGGGGTCGACGACGGATCCGACGGGCGTGCCGTCCAGCGCACCGAGCACCGGGTCCAGCACGCCCGCGACCGGGCCGGTGACCGGCAGCAGCGCGGGGGCGATCCCGTCGAGCACGGGCGTGACGGCCGGCGCGAGCGCGCCGAGCAGCGGGCCGACGAGGCCCTGGGTCGCCGGCCGGACCACGCGCTCGACCAGCGGGTCGACCACCGGAGCCAGCGGCTCGGTGGCGGTGGCCACCGGCGCGACGACCTCGTCCGCGAGCGCCTCGGTCACGGGCGCGAGGGCCTCGGTGACGGGCGCGACGACGTGCTCCCCGACGGGAGCGGTCACGGCGGCGGGCAGGCCCTCGTGGCTCGGCGCCGGTGCCCCGGGCGCGGCGCCGGCGGGCGGCGCGGGTGCGGGCGGCGGCTCGGCGGCCGGCGGCGCCGCCGGTGCCGGGGCGGGAGCGGGGACCGGGGCGGGTGCAGCGGGTGCGGGAGCCGGCGTCACGGCCTCGACGACCGGCGCCAGCACCTGCTCCGTGACGGGCTCCACGACCGCGCCGACGAGGCCGCCGACGCCGCCGAGCAGCGACCCGACCGGGCCGGCCGGCGGGGCCTCCTCGGCGGAGGCGGCGGGCGCGAGGGCGATCATCGCCGTGCCGGCGAGCGTCAGCCCGCCCGCGGCGAAGAGCCCGCGGCGGAGCCACCGGGACGCGACGGAGCGCACCTGCGGTGCACAGCGCGGTCGCGTCGACATGGCGACTCCCCCCCTGAAGCCTCCGGCGTGGGCCGCACCGTCATCGGTGTGGCCCGGACCACATCGACGCTAGGCACGCCCGTGGGGGGCGGCAACAGGAGGTTGGTCCGGTCGGGTGACGCCGCGGGCCTGGCCTGCGCGGACGTCCGGGCCCGCGGGGGACGCCACGGCGGGGGCCGTGGGCCCGCGGTCAGTCCCGGCGGCTGCGCGGGATGGCGACGCTCAGCGCGAACGACACCACCGACACGATCAGCGCCCCGACGAACGCGTCGCCGAAGTCGTCGATCCGCAGGCCCCAGGACGTCTGCTCGGTGATCCACGCGGTGAGCATGAGCATCAGCGCGTTGACCACGAGCGTGAACAGGCCGAGCGTGAGGATGTACAGCGGGATCGACAGCACGTGGACGATCGGCTTGACGATCGCGTTGACGATGCCGAAGACCAGCGCGACCGCGAGCAGCACGCCGATCTCACCGCCGGTGGTGTCCGCCCCGACGATCGAGATGCCCGGCAGCAGCACCTCGGCGAGCCACAGGGCGACGCCGCTGATCAGGACGCGCAGGAGGAAGCTCATGGGTCGATCGTGCCATCCCGCGCGGAGGTGCGGCAGGGGATCCGGCCCGCGGGCGTCCCGCCCAGTGACCCGCCCGGCCGGGCGGCGGCCGTCCGGTGGCATCCTGACGGCGTGAAGCGCGTCCCCCTGCGTCCCGCCCTCGCCACGCTGCCCCCGTACGTCCCGGGCGCGCGGGTGCCGGTCGGTGCGGCGGCCTACAAGCTGTCCTCCAACGAGAACCCGTACCCGCCGCTGCCGTCGGTGGTGGCGGCGATCGCGGACGGCGCGGTGGACGTCAACCGCTACCCGGACATGTACGCCACGGAGCTGACGGAGGCCCTGGCGGGCCACCTGGGCGTCGGCGCGGACCAGGTCGTCGCGGGGTGCGGGTCGGTCGCGGTGCTCGGGCACGTCCTGGCGGCCTTCTGCGACGCGGGCGACGAGGTCGTGCACCCGTGGCGCTCGTTCGAGGCCTACCCGATCATGGTCACGCTGGCCGGGGCGACCGGCGTGCCGGTGCCCGTCTCCGCGGACGGGCGGCTCGACCTGCCCGCGATGGCCGCGGCCGTGACGGACCGCACCCGGGTGGTGCTGGTCTGCACGCCCAACAACCCGACGGGCCCGGCGGTGCACGCGGACGAGCTCGACGCGTTCCTCGCGGCGGTCCCGCGGGACGTCCTCGTGGTGCTGGACGAGGCGTACGCGGAGTTCGTCCGCGACGCGGCGTCCCCGGACGGGCTGGCGGTGCTGGCGGCGCACCCGAACGTGGTGCTGCTGCGCACGTTCTCCAAGGCCTACGGGCTCGCGGGCCTGCGCGTCGGGTACGCGGTCGCCGACGCGCGCCTGGCCGCGGGCATCCGCTCCGCGTCGACGCCGTTCGGGGTGTCCCACCTGGCGCAGCTCGCCGCGGTGGCGTCGCTGCGCGCGTCCGGTGAGCTGCTCGACCGCGTGGACGGCATCGTGCGGGAGCGCACCCGGATGCTCGCGGGTCTGCGCGCGCACGGCTGGGACGTCCCGGACAGCCAGGCGAACTTCGTGTGGCTGGGGCTGGGCGACGACGCGGCGCGCTTCGCCGCGGAGGCGACGCGCGCCGGCGTGCTCGTGCGGCCGTTCGTGGGCGACGGCGTCCGGATCAGCGTCGGGGAGCCCGAGGCGACGGACGTGGTGCTCGAGGTCGCGGGGGAGTTCCGCCGCTGACCTGCCGTTGCGGTCCGCCAGGGCTCGCCTATGCTGCGACCAGCTCGACGAAGGGGGCCCGGTGACGGACAGCACGACCGCCGACGGGGCGACCCCGTCGGGGTGGCCCGGCGCCGCGCCCGACCCGGCCGACCCGGCGATCGGCGGTCCGATCGCCGTCCTGCTGGTCGAGGACGACGACGGCGACGCGCTGCTCGTCGAGGAGCACCTGGCGGACGCCGGGCTCGACGTGCGGCTGGCGCGGGCCCGCTCGCTGGACGAGGCGACGGACCTGCTGGACGTCGACTGCGTGCTGCTGGACCTCGGCCTCCCGGACGCCGTGGGGCTCGGAGCCCTCGAGCGGCTGCTCGCGGCCGGCGCGCCGGCGGTCGTCGTGCTGACCGGGCGGACCGACACCGAGACGGGCCTGCAGGCGGTGGCCGCGGGCGCCCAGGACTACCTCGTCAAGGGCGAGGTCGACGGGGAGCTGCTCAGCCGGTCCGTCCGCTACGCCGTCCAGCGCCGGCGGCTGCAGGCGGTCGACCGCGCGCTGTACCGCAGCATGGTGCGCGCGGAGGAGACGGTGCGGTTCGAGAGCGCGCTGCTGCCGCGCCCGGCCGTGCGGGACGACGCGCTCGAGGTGCTCGTGGGCTACCGCGCGGGCCGCGACGGCGTGCTCGGCGGGGACTTCTACGACGTCGTGGAGCGACCGGACGGCTCCGTGCTGGCCATCGTGGGCGACGTGTGCGGCCACGGCCCGGACGAGGCGGCGCTCGGGGCCGTGCTGCGCACCGCCTGGCGGACGCTGGTGCTCGCGGACGTCCCGACGGGCGGGCTGCTGCCGCTGCTGGAGCGGGTGCTCGTCTCGGAGCGGACCCGCGCCGAGGTGTTCACGACGATGTCGATGGTCGAGGTCGCGCCGGACCGCGGCTCGGTGGACCTGTACCTGGCGGGGCACCCGGTGCCGATCGTCGTCGGGGACGGGGCGTCCCGGCCGTCCGAGCTGCTGCCGACGGACCTGCGGGGGCGCGCGCTGGGCATCCCCGTCGACGGCACGTGGTCGCCGCGGCGGCTCGACCTCGGCCCGTCGTGGCGCCTCATGATGTACACGGACGGCGTCCTGGAGGCCACGGTGGGCGGCTCCCACGAGCGCATCGGCAAGGAGGGGCTGCTGGACGTGGTCGACGACGCGGTCCGGACGGCCCCGCGCCACCAGGTGGTGCACGAGGTGCTGCACGAGGTGCGGCGCCGGCACGGCGGGGAGCTGGTGGACGACACCGCGATCGTCGTCCTCGGCTGGTCGGGGGCGCCCGCGTGAGCGCCCCGCAGGCGCCGGTGCGGACGAACGCGACGCTCCGGCGGCGGCTCGGCCGCGCGCTGGTCGCCGGCTCCGTGGTGCTCGGGCTGGTGGCGGTCGGCGCCGCGGTCGCGCTGTGGCGGATGCTGGACAGCCAGGACCTGGTGACCGACGGCTACTTCGTCGCGATCACCGACGCGGAGTCGGCGTACACGCGCCTCGTCGACGCGGAGACGGCCGTGCGCGGCTACGCGCTGACGGGGTTCGACGGCACGCTGGAGCCGTACGAGCGGGCGTCGGGTGCCACCGCGGCGCTGCGGTCGGACGCGCGCGACCCGGCCGTGCGGGAGGCGGCGGAGGCAGCGGTCGCGGCCGCCGAGCGCTGGGACGCGGAGTTCGCCGCCCCGACGATCGAGGCCGTCGCGGCGGACGGGCCGTCGGCGGTGACGCCGGAGGAGGTCGAGCAGGGCCGCGTGCTCTTCGACGGCACGCGCGCCGCGGTCGAGGCGTACCTGGACGTGCTGCGGGAGGGTCGCGACGAGGCCGCCTCCGACCTGGCCGCCTGGACGCGCATCGTCATCGGCTCGCTGTTCGCGCTCGTCGTCGCGGGTGCCGTCGCGGGGTTCGCGCTGTGGGGCACGCTGCGCCGGTGGGTCACCGCCCCGCTCGACGCGCTCGCGTCCGACGCGCGCGTCGTGAGCGGCGGCGACCTGCACCACGAGGTGCGGACCACCGGGCCGGGCGAGATCGCGGAGCTCGCGGAGGCCGTCGAGCGGATGCGGCTGCACCTGGTGGCGCAGGTGCAGGAGGTCGAGGCGTCCCGCGCGGAGATCAGCGAGGCGCACGACCGGCTCAGCGAGCAGGCGGAGGAGCTGCGGCGGTCGAACCGCGACCTCGAGCAGTTCGCGTACGTCGCGTCGCACGACCTGCAGGAGCCGCTGCGCAAGATCTCCTCGTTCACGCAGCTGCTGCAGAAGCGCTACGGCGGCCAGCTCGACGACCGCGCCGACCAGTACATCGCGTTCGCGGTCGACGGCGCGAAGCGGATGCAGCAGCTCATCCAGGACCTGCTGGGGTTCTCCCGGGTCGGGCGGCTCGGCGGCGAGCTCGCGGACGTGCCGCTCGAGGGCGCGCTCGCGGACGCGCTGGACAACCTCGCGGAGCTGGTGGCGGACACCGGCGCCGTGGTCGAGCACGCGGACCTGCCCGTCGTCCGCGGCGAGCGGCCGCTGCTCGTGCAGCTGCTGCAGAACCTCGTCGGCAACGCGATCAAGTTCCGCGACCCCGGGCGTCCGCCGGTGGTCCGGATCACCGCCGAGCGGGTGGGAGACTTCTGGGAGGTCGAGTGCCGGGACAACGGGATCGGCATCGACCCGCAGTACGCGGACCGCGTCTTCGTGATCTTCCAGCGGCTGCACCCCAAGGACCTGTACGAGGGGACGGGCATCGGCCTGGCCCTGTGCAAGAAGATCGTCGAGTACCACGGCGGTCGCATCTGGCTCGGTGAGCCCGACGGTCCCGGCACCAGCGTCCGCTGGACGCTGCCGGCCGCCGAGGCGTCCGCACCGGGGCCCACCGACGGAACGGAGTGAGCGTGGCACGCACCGGCAAGGTCATCGACGTCCTGCTCGTCGAGGACGACCCGGGTGACGTCCTCATGACGCGCGAGGCGTTCGAGGACAACAAGGTCGCCAACCGGCTCGCCGTGGTGTCCGACGGCGCGAGCGCGCTGGCGTACCTGCGCAAGGAGGGCGAGCACGCCGACGCCCGCACGCCCGACCTGGTGCTGCTGGACCTCAACCTCCCCCGCATGGACGGGCGCGAGGTGCTCGAGGCGATGAAGAACGACGCGGAGCTGCGCAGCATCCCGGTGGTCGTCCTGACCACCTCGGAGGCCGAGGAGGACGTCGTGCGGTCCTACGCGCTGCACGCCAACGCGTACGTCACCAAGCCGGTGGACTTCGACCGCTTCATCGAGGTCGTCCGCCAGATCGACGAGTTCTTCGTCGAGGTCGTGCGCCTGCCGCAGCGCTGACACCTCCGGCGCCCGACCCCTCGCCCGCACGCCCGCGGGCGAGCATGCTGGGCGTCATGGACACCACGGACTGGCAGGACAACGAGGTCGTCGCGTGGCTGACCGGTGGCGTCGGGCTCGTCGTCGCGGTGGCCGTCTGGCTGATCTTCCTGATCGCCTACATCCGGATCATCCAGAAGGCCGGCTACTCGGGCTGGTGGATCCTCATCGGCCTCGTGCCGGTCGTGAACGTGGTGATGTTCCTCGTCTTCGCGTACTCCCGGTGGCCGGTGCAGCGCGAGGTCGACGAGCTGCGCGCCCGCGTCGGGGGCGGCGGCTACCTGCGCTGAGCTGCCGTCCGGGGGTTGTCGGGACCCCACAACGGGGGGCCGCCCGTCTTGACGCGCCCCGGGCCCTCGGACCTACGGTTGCGTAGCCTACGCTGGCGTAGGTTACGACAGGCCCCCGGTCCTCCGAGGGCGCCCCCCAGGCGAAGGAGTACCGCGTGAGCCCCAGCGGTCCGCTCACCGACGACGGCCTGGTCCAGCTGCTGACGCCCACGGGCGAGCGCGTGGACCACCCCGGTTACGCACCCCGGGTCGCCCACCTCGACGCCGACGCGCTGCGCGGCCTGTACCGCGACATGGTGCTGGTCCGGCGGTTCGACACCGAGGCGACCGCCCTGCAGCGCCAGGGGGAGCTGGGCCTGTGGGCGCAGAGCCTCGGGCAGGAGGCCGCGCAGGTCGGCTCCGGCCGGGCGCTCGCCCCGCAGGACTACGTGTTCCCGTCCTACCGCGAGCACGGCGTCGCGCACACCCGCGGCCTCGACCTCACGCAGATCCTGCCGCTGTTCCGCGGCGTCGACCACGGCGGCTGGGACTCCGACGCCCTGCGGTTCCACCTGTACACGCTGGTCATCGGCTCGCACACGCTGCACGCCACGGGCTACGCGATGGGCGTGCAGCGCGACGGCGCGGTCGGCACCGGCGACCCCGAGCGGGACACCGCCGTCGTCACGTACTTCGGCGACGGGGCGACCTCGCAGGGCGACGTCAACGAGGCCCTGGTGTTCGCCGCCGTGAACAACGCGCCCCTCGTGCTGTTCTGCCAGAACAACCAGTGGGCGATCTCCGAGCCCACCACCCGCCAGGCGCGCGTCCCGCTCGCCGCGCGCGGCCCGGGCTTCGGCGTGCCGAGCGTGCGCGTCGACGGCAACGACGTCCTCGCCTGCTACGCCGTCACGGCCGAGGCCGCCGAGCGCGCGCGGTCCGGCGGCGGCCCCACCCTCATCGAGGCGTTCACCTACCGGATGGGCGCCCACACCACCTCCGACGACCCGTCGCGCTACCGCTCGGCGGCCGAGGAGGACTACTGGCGCCAGCGCGACCCGATCGACCGGCTCGACGCGCACCTCACCGCGACCGGTGAGCTGTCCGACGCGTTCCGGGCCGAGGTGGCGGCCGAGGCCGACGCCCTCGGCGAGCGCGTCCGGACCACGGCCCGCGCGCTCGGCCGGCCGGAGACCAGCACGATGTTCGAGCACGTGTACGCGACGCCGCACGCGGTGGTCGACGCGGAGCGTGCCTGGTTCGAGGACTACGAGGCGTCGTTCACGGGGGGTGACCGGTGAGCCAGCGGATGACGTTCGCCAAGGCGATCAACACGGGCCTGCGCAAGGCCCTCGAGCGCGACCCGAAGGTCATGCTCATGGGCGAGGACATCGGCACCCTCGGTGGCGTGTTCCGCGTGACCGACGGGCTGGCGAAGGACTTCGGCACCGACCGCGTCGTCGACACCCCGCTCGCGGAGTCCGGCATCGTCGGCACCGCCATCGGCCTCGCGCTGCGCGGCTACCGGCCGGTCTGCGAGATCCAGTTCGACGGGTTCATCTTCCCGGCGTTCGACCAGATCACGACGCAGCTGTCGAAGATGCACTACCGGTCGCGCGGGCGGCTCACCCTGCCCGTCGTGATCCGGGTGCCGTACGGCGGCGGCATCGGGGCGGTCGAGCACCACTCGGAGTCGCCCGAGGTGCTGTTCGCGCACACCGCCGGCCTCCGCGTGGTCAGCCCGTCGGACCCGCAGGACGCGTACACGATGATCCAGCAGGCGATCGCCTCGCCGGACCCGGTGCTGTTCTTCGAGCCGAAGGGCCGCTACTGGGAGAAGGGCGACGTCGACACGGACGCCGACGCCGTCGCGGCGCCCTCGACGCTCGACGGGGCGCGCGTGCTGCGACCCGGCACCGACGTCACGCTCGTCGCCCACGGCCCGACCGTCGCCACCGCGCTCAAGGTCGCGGACGCGGCCGCCGCCGAGGGGCGGTCGGTCGAGGTCGTCGACCTGCGCGCGATCTCCCCGCTGGACGTGGGCACCGTCGTGGAGTCCGTGCGCCGCACCGGCCGCTGCGTGGTCGTGCACGAGGCGCCCGTGCTGTACGGCACCGGGGCGGAGGTCGCGGCCCGGGTCACGGAGGAGTGCTTCTACCACCTCGAGGCGCCGGTGCTCCGCGTCGGCGGGTTCCACACCCCGTACCCCGTCGCCAAGCTGGAGCACGAGTACCTGCCCGGCCTCGACCGCGTCCTCGACGCCGTCGACCGCGTGCTCGCGCACTGACACCGCCCGACGTCCCACCCCCCACCCAGGGAGCAGCACCCGTGCCGTCCTACCAGCAGTTCCGCCTCCCCGACGCGGGCGAGGGCCTCACCGAGGCCGAGATCGCCGCCTGGCACGTCGCCGTCGGGGACACCGTCGCGATCAACCAGACCATCGTCGAGATCGAGACCGCGAAGTCGCTGGTCGACCTCCCGTCCCCGTACGCGGGCGTGGTCACGCGGCTGCTGGTCGCCGAGGGCGAGACGGTCGAGGTCGGCACCCCGATCATCGAGATCGACACCGACCCGACCGGGTCCGCGCCCGAGGGCGGCGCGCCCGGCGCCACCGGCGTGGGGCCGGAGGTGGCGGTGCAGGACCCGACGTCGGACGCGGAGCCGGTGGCGGCTGCTGCGGCGGCGGAGCCCGCGCCGGAGGCCGAGGAGGCCGGCGGCGCCGTGCTCGTCGGCTACGGCACGGCCGCCGCTCCCACGCGACGCCGGGCGCGGTTCACCTCGGCCGAGGGCGACCCGGCCGCCGGCGCGACGTCGGCCGCCCCCGCCGACGCCGACGTGCGCCCCGCGACCGCCGGGCCCGGCGCGTCCCGGACCGGCGCGGCGTCCGCGGCCCCGGTCGCCGTCCCCGCCGCGGCGCCGTCCGCGACCGAGCCGGACACCCGCGCAGGGGGCCGCGCCCTCGCCAAGCCGCCGGTCCGCAAGCTCGCCCGCGACCTCGGCGTCGACCTCGACTCCGTGCAGCCCACCGGCCCCGGGGGCATCGTCACCCGCGAGGACGTGCTCGCGCACCAGGCCTCCGCCGAGGCCCGCCAGCTCGCCACCTACCCCGGCGACGACCAGCCGTGGCTCGCGTCCGGCACGGTCTCGCCCGACGGCCGGCAGACCCGCGTCCCCGTGAAGTCCGTCCGCAAGCGCACCGCGGAGGCCATGGTCACGTCCGCGTTCACCGCGCCGCACGTCACCGTGTTCCACACCGTCGACGTCACCCGCACGATGCGCCTCGTCGCGCGCCTGCGGGAGGACCGCGAGTTCCGCGACGTCCGCGTGACGCCGCTGCTCATCGCCGCCAAGGCCCTGCTGCTCGCCGTCCGCCGCCACCCGGACGTCAACGCGTCCTGGGACGAGGCCGCGCAGGAGATCGTCTACAAGCACTACGTGAACCTCGGCATCGCCGCCGCGACCCCCCGCGGGCTCGTCGTGCCGAACATCAAGGACGCGCACCGGCTCGGCCTGCGCGACCTGGCGCTCGGGCTCGCGGACCTCACGTCGACCGCCCGCGCCGGCAAGACGACCCCGCGGGACATGTCCGACGGCACCATCACCATCACGAACGTCGGCGTGTTCGGCATCGACACCGGCACCCCGATCCTCAACCCCGGCGAGGCCGCGATCCTGGCCTTCGGCGCCATCCGCGAGCAGCCGTGGGTGCACAAGGGCAAGATCAAGATCCGCCACGTCACGCAGCTCGCGCTGTCCGTCGACCACCGCCTGGTGGACGGGGAGCTCGGGTCGCGGGTGCTCGCCGACGTCGCCGCGGTGCTGGCGGACCCGGCGCAGGCGCTGGTCTGGGGCTGAGGGCGGCGGGCGGCCCGGTCGCTCAGCCGTCCAGGCGGGCGGCGACGTCCGCCGGGAAGCCGCCCGTCGCGACCGGGCCCCAGCGGGTCGGCGTGACGCGGATCAGCGACTTGCCCTGCACGCGCATCGCGGCGCGGTACTCGTCCCAGTCCGGGTGCTCGCCGGCGATGCAGCGGTAGTAGTCGACGAGCGCGTCCTCGGCCTCCGGCATGTGCAGCACCTCGGCGTCGCCGTCGACCTGCACCCAGGGGCCGTCCCAGTCGTCGGACAGCACGAGCACCGAGACGCGGGGGTCCCGCTCGGCGTTGACCGTCTTCGCCCGGCCCGGGTAGGTCGACACGACGATGCGGCCGGACCCGTCGACGCCGCCGCTCACCGGGGACACCTGCGGGCGGCCGTCGCGGCGGGCCGTCACCAGCAGCAGGTGGTGGCGCGGGCGGACGAAGTCGAGCAGCTCGGGCCGGTCGACGGTGCGGGTGGTCGCGATGGATCGGGCCATGGGTCGACCCTAGGCCGCGGCGCGCGCGCCCGCCGCGGAGGGCGCCCGGGCGGGACGTCGCACCGATGTGGCAGGTCGCTTCCGCGGTGCTCTCGGCGAGGGCTAGCGTGGAGGGCCCCGCCCGCCGGCGGTGGACGCGCCGCGCAGCACCGGCGCGGCAGAGGACCGCCCGACGGTCGTACCCGTCCGAGGTGAACCGTGTCCACGCGCACGACGACCGTCCCCGCCCAGGTCCGGGCCCCCGGCGCCCCCGCGCGCAGCCTGCCGGGCCGACGGGCGGTCCTGCACCGCCTGGTGCTCGTCCTGGCGCTCGTCGTCGGCGCCGTCGTGGCTCCGGCTCCGGCGCGCGCCGCGACCGGCTCGCTGGTGCTCGACCCGGCGGTGTCGGCGGCCCTCGGCACCGGGTTCGACGGCGACGTGTGGGTGGTGGAACCCACCGCCGACGGCGGGTACCTGGTGGGGGGCACGTTCTCGCAGTACCAGGGCGCACCCGTGGCGACGCTGGTCCGGCTCGACGCCGACCTCACCCTCGACGCCGGGTTCGCCGCGGCGCTCGGCGCGGGCTTCGCGGGCAGCGTGTGGGCCGTCGTCCCCACCGCGGACGGCGGCTACGTGGTGGGGGGCGACTTCACGCAGTACCAGGGGACGCCGGTGCCCGCGCTGGTGCGCCTCGGGCCCGATCTGACGCTCGACACCGGGTTCGTCTCCGCGGTCGGGGCCGGCTTCGACGGCGTCGTCCGCACCGTGGCCCCGGTGGCCGACGGCGGGTGGCTCGTCGGCGGCGACTTCTCGCAGTACCAGGGTGAGCCGGCGCCCAACCTCGCCCACCTGTCGGCCGACCTCTCGCTCGACACCGCGTTCGCCGCGCTGCTGGGCACCGGCTTCAACTTCGGGGTGTACGACGCGGTGCCGACCGGCGACGGGTACGTCGTCGCCGGTGACTTCTCGCAGTACCAGGGGACGCCCGCCCGGCACCTGCTCCGCCTCACCGCGGACCTCACGCTCGACGCCGCGTTCACCGCCGCCCTCGGCACGGGGTTCGACGACGCCGCGACCGCGGTCGTGCCGCAGGACGACGGCGGGTACCTCGTGGGCGGCGCCTTCACGGGGTACCAGGGGCAGACGACACCGGCGCTCGCCCGGCTGCGCCCCGACCTGACGCTGGACACGGCGTTCGCGGCCGACCTCGGCGCCGGCTTCTCGTCCGCCGTCGTCGACCTGGTGCCCGGGACGGACGGGGCGTTCCTCGCGGCGGGCGTCTTCACGACGTTCCAGGGCACGCCGGCGCCGCACCTCGCTCGCGTCGTCCGGCAGTCCGTGGTGGTGCAGCCCCCGGGCGACCGCACCGGCACCGTCGGCAGACCCACCTCGCTGACCCTGTCGGCCTCCGTGACACCCGAGGTGCCGGTCGTGCTCGCGGCGACCGGGCTGCCCGACGGCCTCGTGCTGGACCCGGCCACGGGGAGGATCGCGGGGACGCCGACCACCGCGGGCCGCTTCGACGTCGTGGTCACGGCGACGGCGCACGGGCTGACGGACACCGCGACGTTCACCTGGACGATCGAGGAGGTGGCGGCGCCCGCGCTCCGGCTCGACCGGCCGCGCCTGTCCGCCGGCGCGGTGCAGGTGGCCCGCGCGACCGGGTTCGCGCCGGGCGAGGAGGTGACCTTCACGCTGGCGCCGGGCGGCGTGCTCGTCGGCCGGGCGGTCGCCGGCACGGACGGGGCGGCGGACCTCTCCTTCACGGTCCCCGCGGGCACCGCCCCCGGGACGGTCACGGTCGCCGCCACCGCGGCTTCCGGCGTGGCGTCCGCGACCTTCGTGGTCGTCGCCGTGCCGGCCGAGACGCCGACGCCCCCGCAGGAGGCTCCGCAGCCGGGTGGGACGCCGGCGGGCGGTGGGCCTGCCGCGGGGTCGCTCGCGCGGTCGGGGACGGAGAGCAGGACGGCCGGGCTGGTCGCGGTCGCGCTGCTGCTCGCCGGCGTCGGCGCGGTCGCCGTCGCGCGGCGCGCCTCGCGCGGACGGGTCTGACGCCGGCCGGGCTGCGCCGGGCGCCGGGCGCCGGGGCCGGTCCGACCGCGGCAGCGGGACGCCGGCGACCCGTCGTGCCGCTACGCGCCGGGCGTGCGCTCCGCCGCCTCCGCGAGCAGGTCCGCGGTGAGCGGGGCGAGCGGCAACCGCGCGGCGTCCTCGGGCGTGACCCAGACGGCCTCCTCGATCTCGGCCGTCGGCACCGCGTCCGTGATGCCGTCGACCACGAAGACGTGCGCGACCAGGTGGTGGCCGGGCTCGTTCGCTGCGGCGGTCTCGCGGCGCCCGGCGTCCCGGAGCCGGGCACGGTCGACGACGACGGCCAGCTCCTCGCCGAGCTCGCGCACCAGGGCCCCGGCCGGGTCCTCGCCGGGGTCGATCTTCCCGCCCGCCTGCATGAACCGGGTGGTGCCGCGCTTGCGGACCAGCAGCCACCGGCCGTGCGCGTCGGTGATGACGGCAGCGGCGACGCGGATCACGGGCGGGTGCTCGGCAGAGGGCTCGCAGGAGGACACGGTCGGTCATCCTGCCCCCGCGGTCCGGTCCGGCGCCACGCTGGTCCACGTGTCGCCCGCGAGCACCAGGTGGTCGAGCAGGCGGATGCCGCAGTGCGCGGCGCCTGCCGCGACGGCGGCCGCCGCCGCCCGGTCCGCCGCGTGCGGCGCCGCGTCCTCCGGGGCGTGCCGGTGCGCGAGCGCGAGCGTCACCCCGCCGCGCCGCAGGGTCTCGGCGAGGACCTCGCGGGCGTCGAACGGCTCCGCGTGCGCGTCCACGCCCGGCACCACCACGGCGCCCAGCACCCGTGAGGCCCGGTCGCCCGCGACGACGACGAGGCGGCCGTCCACCGGACCCGCGAGCAGCGGCGCCGCGACCCGCGCCACGTCCGCGGGTGTGCGGACCGTCTCGCGGCGGTCGGCGGAGCTGCCGAACCGCCGGGCGAGGGCGAGCGCCGCGACGACGCGGGTCGCCTTGGCGGGTCCGACGCCGGGCACGGTGAGCAGGTCGGTGGACCCGCAGCGCGCGAGGCCCGCGAGCCCGCCACGTGACGCGATCAGGTCGCGGGCGGTCTGCAGGGCGCTCGACCCGCGTCGGCCCGACCCGAGCAGCAGCGCCACCAGCTCCACGTCGGACAGCGCGTCGGCGCCGAGGCGCAGCATGCGCTCCCGCGGGCGCTGGTCGGGCTCGAGGTCGGCGAGCATCAGGGGCGTCACGTCCTCCACGCTAGGGGCCGGACGGTGCCGCACCCCGGTTGTCCACAGGCCCGGCTGCTCGTGCGTCCGGACGGGTCGTCGTCCCCAGGTCGGCGGCACGGCGGCGCCGGGCGGGTGATGATGGGGGCGTGACCTCCACCGCTCCCGTGGCCACCCTGCGCCGCCCCTCCCTGCCTCGCACCGCCGGCCCGGTGCTGGCCGCGCTGCTGCTCGCGCTCGTCGCCCTGCTGGCGACCGCGCCGCGGGCCGCCGCGCACAACTCCCTGCTCGGGACGGACCCGGAGGACGGTGCCACCGTCGCCACGCCGCCGGCCCGGGTCACGCTGACGTTCGACCAGCCCGCGCAGGCGATCGGCACCGAGGTGGTGGTGCTCGGACCGGACGGCGGCACCGTGAGCACCGGGACGCCGGAGCTCGTCGACAGCACGGTCGCCCAGGCGCTCGCGGACGACCTGCCGGCGGGCGCCTACACCGTGCAGTGGCGCGTCACCTCGGCGGACGGGCACCCGCTGTCCGGGGAGCTGACGTTCACGGCGTCCGCACCCACCCCGCCGCAGGCCGCCGAGCCGGAGGCGCCCTCCTCGTCGGCCCCGCCCGTCGCGCCGGAGCCCACCAGCACGACCGCGGGCTCCACGAGCTCCGGCCCGTCGGGCGCGACCTCGGCGGAGCTCTCGCCGCAGCAGGAGGTCGTGGAGGACGAGGACGCCGGTCTCGAGGCCGGCGTGGTGGCGGTCGTGGTGGTGGCCGTGCTGGCCGCCGGCGCGGTCGCGGTGTTCGTCGTGCGCGAGCGCCGTCGCTCCGCCGCGGGCCGGGCGGCGTCCGGCGCGGGCGACGACGGCGACGGTGTCGGCCGGGACGACGACGACGGCCGGGACGACGACGGCCGGGACGACGGCGACGACCGGGACGGCCGGGCGGGGCGCTGATGCCCGGTACCGCGACCGCTCGCCCGCCCCGGGCGGCCCCCTCGGGACCGGTCCCCGACGGGACCGGCACCACCGCGCGCGTCCTGCGCCTGACGGCCCTGGGCGTCTCGGCGGTGGCCGCGGTCGTCGCAGGGCTCGCCTTCACGGGCGCCGCCGTGCCGACCGCGCTGCGCGACCCCGGCGCCCTGGTGCGCTGGGGCCTGCCGGTGGCCTCGACGGTCTCGGAGCTCGCCGCGTCCGCGACGCTGGGCGGCCTGGTGCTGCTCGTCACCGTCCTCGTGCGCCGGCCGGACGGCGGCTCCGTCGTGCGCGCGGCCTCGGGCGTCACGGCGACCGCCGCCGCGGTGTGGACGCTGGCGGCCGTCGTGGAGCTCGTCCTCACCTACGCGAACGTGGCGGGTCTGCGGCTCGACGACCCGGCGTTCGGCGGCGAGCTGGGGCAGTTCGTCACGCAGTTCGAGCTCGGGCGAGTGCTGCTGTTCGTGGCCGTCGCCGCCGCGGTGGTCACGGCGCTCGCCCTCATGACGACGTCGCCGCTCGGTGCCGCGGGGATCTCCGTGCTCGTCCTGACCGCGCTGTGGCAGGCCGCGCAGACGGGCCACGCGGCGGGGGCGGCGAGCCACGACCTGGCGACCTCGTCGATGTTCCTGCACCTGGTGGGTGCCGCCCTGTGGATCGGCACCCTCGTCGCGCTCTCACCGCTGGCGCACCGGCTGGGCGCGGACCTGGCGCCGGCGGTGGCGCGGTTCTCGGTCGTCGCCGGGTGGTCGCTCACCGCCGTCGCGGTCTCCGGTGTCGTCAACTCCGTGGTCCGGCTCGGCACGTGGTCCGACCTGGGGACCCGGTACGGGGTGCTCCTCCTCGTCAAGGTCGCCCTGTTCGGCGTGCTCGGGCTGATCGGCCTCGCGCACCGCCGGCGCGTCGTGTCGCGCCTGGCCGGCGCCGAGCGCGCACCCGCGACGTGGCTGTTCTGGCGCCTGGTGCTCGTGGAGCTCGCCGTGATGGGGGCGGTGTCCGGGGTCGCCGTCGCGCTGGGCGCCTCCCCGCCGCCGGTGCCCGACGACCCGATCACCGACCCGACGCCCGCGGAGATCGTCACCGGGCACGCGCTGCCGCCCGAGCCGGACACGCTCGCGTGGATCACGCAGTGGCGCTGGGACGTGCTGCTCGCGTCCGCGGCCGTCGCGGGGCTCGTCGTCTACCTGCGCTGGGTGCTGCGCCTGCGCCGCCGCGGCGACGCGTGGCCGTGGGCCCGCACCGCGTCGTGGGTGGCCGGCATGGTGCTGTTCTTCTGGACGACGTCCGGGGGCCCGGCGATGTACGGGCACGTGCTCTTCAGCGCGCACATGGTCGAGCACATGATCCTCGCGATGGTCGTGCCGGTGCTGCTCGCCCTGTCGGCGCCCGTGACGCTCGCCCTGCGCGCCCTGCCGGCGCGGTCGTCCGCCGCCCGGCGCGGCGCGCCCGACGCCTCCCGCGGTCCCCGGGAGTGGCTGCTCGCACTCGTCCACAGCCGGTGGGGCCGGTTCTTCGCCCACCCCGTCGTCGCCGCCGTGAACTTCGCCGGCTCGATGGTGGTCTTCTACTACACCGACGTCTTCCGCTGGGCGCTGACCTCCGAGCTCGGCCACTACGCGATGGTCGTGCACTTCTCGCTCGCCGGGTACCTGTTCGTCAACGCGCTCGTCGGCATCGACCCCGGCCCGACCCGGCCCGGCTACCCGCAGCGGCTGCTGCTGCTGTTCGCGACCATGGCGTTCCACGCGTTCTTCGGCGTCGCGCTCACCACCGGCGACGTGCTGCTGGTCCCGGACTGGTTCGGGCTCATGGGCCGCGAGTGGGGGCCGTCCGCCATCGTCGACCAGCAGCGCGGCGGCGGCGTCGCCTGGGGGATCGGCGAGCTCCCGACCCTCGCGCTGGCGGTGGGCGTCGCGATCGCCTGGGCGCGGGACGACGAGCGGACGGCGCGCCGCCGGGACCGCCGCGTCGACCGCGACGGCGACACCGAGATGGACGAGTACAACGCCATGCTCGCCCGCCTCGCGGCCCGGGACGGCGGTACCGGCGGCGGGAAATCCGAGGGCGATCGCGCGGACGCGTGATAGGACGGCGGGGTGACCGACGCCTCTGACACCACGCCCGTCCCCGGCACCGCCGACTCCCCGTCCGGAGCGACCACGCCGACCCCGTTCCACGACCTCGACGCCTACGTCGCCCTGCCGCGGCTGTCCGGGCTGACGCTCTCGCCGGACGGCACCCGCCTCGTCACGGCGGTCGCCACGCTCGACGCCAAGCACACCCGCTACGTCAGCGCCCTGTGGGAGGTCGACCCCGCCGGCGAGCGCCCCGCGCGCCGTCTCACCCGGTCGGCGAAGGGCGAGTCCTCCGCCCGGTTCGCGTCGACGGGCGACCTGCTCTTCACGTCGGCCCGCCCGGACGCCGACGCCGAGTCCCCGGACGACGAGACACCCGCCGCGCTCTGGCTGCTGCCCGCCGACGGCGCCGAGGCGCGGGTGGTCGCCGCCCGCAAGGCCGGGATCGACGGCGTGGCCGTCGCCGAGCACGCCCCGGTCGTGGTCGTGCCGTCGGACGTCCTGCCGCGGGCGACCGACGAGGAGTCCGACGAGCGCCTCATCGGGCTGCGCAAGGACGCGAAGGTGTCCGCCGTGCTGCACAGCTCCTACCCGGTGCGCTACTGGGACCACGACCTCGGGCCGGCCGTGACGCACCTGTTCGCCGCGGACCTGTCCGCCGTCTCCGCACCCGTCGCCGCACCCGCCGCCGCTGGCGAGCCCGCGACGCGCCTGGAGCTCCGCGACGTCACGCCCGACCCCGGCACCGGCCTGCGGCACCAGGACGCCGTGCTGTCGCCGGACGGTCGGACGCTCGTGACGACGTGGACGCGGCCGGCCGCGCGCGGCGTCGAGCGGCACCGGCTGGTCGCCGTGGACGTCGCGACGGGCAGCCGCCGCGTGCTGGTCGACGACCCGGGCGCCGACGTGTACGGCCCCGTGATCTCGCCGGACTCGCGCCGCGTCGCCTACGTGCGCGAGACGATCACGACGCCGACGACCGCGCCCCGCGAGGAGCTGTGGGTCGTCGGGCTGGAGGCGGACGGCCCCGCGCCGCAGCGGGTCGCCCCCGACTGGGACCGCTGGCCCGGCCAGGTCGTGTGGACCCGCGACGGCTCCGGCCTGCTCGTGGTCGCCGACGACGGCGGGCGCAGCCCCGTCTTCCACGTCGACCCCGGCACCGGCGCGGTCACCCGCGTGACGGCCGACGACGCCGCGTTCACGGACCTGCTCGTCAGCCCGGACGGCACCGCGCTGTACGCGCTGCGCAGCTCGTACGCCGCCCCGCCGCACCCGGTGCGGGTCGACCTCGCCGCGGCGCTCGGCTCGGGCGCACCGGTCGAGGCCGTCGCCCTGCCCGGTCCGACGCCGCTGCCCGCCCTGCCCGGCACGCTGACGGAGGTCACGGCGACCGCCGAGGACGGCGCGGCCGTGCGGGCGTGGCTCGTGCTGCCGGAGGGCGCGTCCGCCGCCGCGCCGGCGCCGCTCGCGCTGTGGATCCACGGCGGTCCGCTCGGCTCCTGGAACGCCTGGTCCTGGCGCTGGAACCCGTGGATCCTGGCCGCCCGCGGCTACGCGGTGCTGCTGCCCGACCCGGCGCTGTCCACCGGCTACGGGCAGGACTTCGTGCAGCGCGGCTGGGGCGCGTGGGGGGCGGCGCCGTTCACCGACCTCATGGCGGTCACCGACGCGGCCGTCGCCCGCGCGGACGTCGACGAGACCCGCACGGCCGCGATGGGCGGCTCGTTCGGCGGCTACATGGCCAACTGGGTCGCCGGGCACACCGACCGGTTCCGCGCGATCGTCACCCACGCGAGCCTGTGGGCGCTGGACCAGTTCGGGCCCACGACGGACAGCTCGTACTACTGGGAGCGCGAGATGACCGCCGAGATGGCACTCGCGAACTCGCCGCATCTGTCGGTCGAGAAGATCGTCACCCCGATGCTGGTGGTGCACGGCGACAAGGACTACCGGGTCCCGATCGGCGAGGGGCTGCGCCTGTGGTACGAGCTGCTGTCCCGCTCGGCGCTCGCGGCGGACGACGAGGGACGCACGCCGCACCGGTTCCTCTACTTCCCGGACGAGAACCACTGGGTGCTGACGCCGCAGCACGCCAAGGTCTGGTACCAGGTGGTGGAGGCGTTCCTGGCCGAGCACGTCCTGGGCCTGGCCGGGGACGACCTGCCGCCGCTGCCGGAGGTGCTCGGCTAGGCGAACGCCCGCCGGGACACGTCGGACACCCCACGGTTGCGCAACCCAGCAGTTGCGCAACCGTGGGGTTCGGTCCGGGCGGAGCCTCCGAGCGCCGTTCTCGACGCGCGCGCCGGCCCGACCCGCACCACACTCGGTTCCCAGACCCGGGGCACCCCGCGCCCGGGCCGGTGGAAGGAGTGGCGACCATGGGCATCGGCGGCGGCATCGCGCTGATCGTCATCGGGGCGATCCTCACGTTCGGCGTGAGTGACAACATCTCCGGCGTGGACCTGACGGTCATCGGCTACATCTGCATGGGTGCGGGCGTGCTCGCGCTGATCCTCGCGCTGGTCCTGACCAACCAGCGCGCGAACACCTCGCACCGCGAGGTCGTGGAGCGCTACGAGGACCGCACGCCGCCCCCCGCGGCGTGACGGCCTGACCCGGCGGGCGGTGCGGCACGCGACCGCACCGCCCGCTCCCGGCCGGCGCGTCCTGCGACGCGCCGGCCGGTGACCGGTCGAGGACGACCAGCACCCGGACACCGCGGGACGACCGCCGGGCCCGGTCGTGTTCACTACTCCTGTGACCACCAGCCCCACCCGTCTCCCGAAGGTCCGTGCGTCCGAGCTCGTCGGCCGCGGCTGGCTCAACACCGGCGGCCGGGACGTCTCGCTCGCGGACCTGCGCGGCAAGATCGTCCTGCTCGACTTCTGGACGTTCTGCTGCATCAACTGCCTGCACGTCCTGGACGAGCTGCGCGAGCTCGAGGAGCAGTACCGGGACGTCCTGGTGATCGTCGGCGTCCACTCCCCGAAGTTCGTGCACGAGGCCGACCCGGTCGCGCTCGCGGCCGCCGTCGAGCGGTACGAGGTGCACCACCCCGTGCTGGACGACCCCGAGCTGGTCACGTGGTCCGCGTACACCGCGCGGGCGTGGCCGACGCTCGTCGTGGTGGACCCCGAGGGCTACGTCGTCGCGCAGATGGCCGGCGAGGGGCACCGGGCCAACGTGGCACGGCTGGTGGCCGACCTCGTCGAGGAGCACGACGCCAAGGGCACGCTGCACCGGGGGTCCGGCCCGTACGTGCCGCCTGAGCCGACGGCGGGGACGCTGCGGTTCCCCGCGAAGGCGGTCGAGCTGCCCGGCGGTTCGCTGCTGGTCGCAGACGCCGGGCACCACGGCCTGGCGGAGCTGGCCTCCGACGGGGAGACGCTGCTGCGCCGGATCGGGTCCGGCGAGCGCGGCCTGGCCGACGGCGGCCCCGACGAGGCCCGGTTCAGCGAGCCCAACGGCCTGGCGCTGCTGCCCGAGGACGTGGCGGCGGCGGTCGGCTACGACGTGCTGGTGGCCGACACCGTGAACCACGCGCTGCGCGGCGTGCGGCTGGCGGACGGCCACGTCACGACGGTCGCCGGCACGGGGGAGCAGTACCTCGTCGGGCAGCCGACCGTGCCGTCGCCGCTGCCGGGCCGGCCGGACCTCTGGCGCACCGACGGCGTGCCGCGCGCGGGGACCTCCGTGCCGCTGTCCTCGCCGTGGGACGTCGCGTGGTCCCCGCAGACGGGCACCGCGCTGGTCGCGATGGCGGGGGACCACCAGCTCTGGGCGTTCGACCCGCTGTCCGGCGCGGTCGAGCCCGTCGCGGGCACGATGAACGAGGGCCTGGTCGACGGCGACCCGCGCGAGGCGTGGTTCGCGCAGACGTCCGGCGTGGCGCTCGGCGCCGGCGGGCGCCTGTGGCTGGCCGACTCGGAGGTCTCGGCGCTGCGCTGGATCGACCCGGGCGAGGTCCCGGGCACCCCGGGCGCCGGCCCCGCGGACGCCTGGACCGCCGCCACGGTCGGGACCGCCGTGGGGGCGGGGCTGTTCGACTTCGGTCACCGCGACGGCGCCGCGGACCAGGCGCTGCTGCAGCACCCGCTCGGCGTGGCCGCCCTGCCGGACGGGTCGGTCGTCGTCGCCGACACCTACAACGGCGCGGTGCGTCGCTGGGCCCCGGGCGGGGACGGCGGCGCGGGCGAGGTGTCGACGCTCGCGACCGGTCTGGCCGAGCCGAGCGGCGTGGTCGTGCAGGTCGACCCCGAGGCGGGCGGCGTGACGCTGGTCGTCGTGGAGTCGGCCGCGCACCGGCTGACGCGTCTCGCCCTGCCGGCGACGCTCGCGGGGGAGGTGCTGGACGCGGGCGCGCACCGCACGCAGCGGCCGGTCACCGAGATCGCTCCGGGCGAGCTCGCCCTCGACGTGGTCTTCACCCCCGCGGCGGGCCAGAAGTACGACGACCGCTACGGCCCGTCCACGCTGCTGCGCGTGTCCTCGACCCCGCCGGAGCTGCTGCTCGACGGCGCCGGTGACGACGTGCCGCTGACGCGGACGCTGCGGATCAACCCGGAGGTCGCGGACGGCGTGCTGCACGTGACCGCCCGCGCGGCGTCCTGCGACGACGACCCGGCGATCGAGTTCCCGGCGTGCCACCTGAGCTCGCAGGACTGGGGCGTCCCGGTGCGCGTCGTCCCGGGTGCCCCGGCTGCGCTGACCCTGCCGCTGCACGGCTGACGTCCCGGACGCGTGCCGCGGCGCGGCTGGGGCGGCGGCCGACGGTGCCGCGATCAGGACGCGCCGAGCACCGCCAGCGACACGAGCGTCTGCAGGGTCGTGCCGACGGTGCGGTCCGTCGACGACAGCGTGGACTCGAGCTGCACGGTCCACGGGGCGCTCACGAGCTCGACCTGCCGCATGCCGCTGACGTGCAGCGAGGACGTGCCACCCCGCGCGACCACGACAGGTCCGTCGCCGGACGCTCCGGCGTCCCGGGACACCGTCCACCCCGAGCCGCCCATCGCCTCCGTCAGCGCCGCGGCGAGTGCGCACAGGCGCGACAGCGGCGCGGGCGCGGTCGCGGCGAGCGCGGTGACGCCCGCGGCGACCGCCCGGCCGAGGACGGCGCCGGGGTCGTCCGCGCGGTACTGACGGGCGCGGGCCGCGGCGTGGCTCCGCTTCGCGTGGTACTGCGCGGCGTCCGCGCGCCGGAACAGCGAGCGGGGCGTCGGGGCGGCACCCAGGGAGCCGCGGGCCGACGAGGCGATGCCGTAGGACAGCGACGACCCGTGCGGCAGCGTGGCGTCGCCGACGGTCGCGTCCATCACCTGCACCACCGTGGTCCGCGGGATGCCGCACGTGACGATGCAGAACTCGTCCCCGCCGATCCGCGCGGCGGTGGACCCCGGCAGCCCGCTGCTGGCGCGCCGGAGCACGGCCGCGACGGCGCGGAGCAGGTCGTCGCCGGCGTCGTGCCCGAGCTCGTCGTTCACCCGCTTGAGTCCGTCGACGTCGCACATCACGATGCACGTCTCGTCGCCGGAGTCGATCGCGGCCTGCGCCGCCTCGTCGGCGACGCGGCGGGTGCTCAGGCCGGTGAGCGCGTCGTCGGACACCAGGTGGCGCACCTGCTCCGCCAGGTCGAGGCGCGCGATGTGGGCGCCGAGCAGGGTGCCCAGCACCTCCCCGCGCGCGGCGTCGTCGCGGGTGAACGGCAGCGCGGGCGCGTCCCGGACGGCGCACAACGCGCCCCAGAGCTCGCCGTTCACCACGACGGGCGCCACCAGCGCGGGGCGGGAGCGGCCCGCGTCCTCCCCGGGACCGTTGCGCCACGTCTCCTGACGGTGGTCGAGCGCCCGGGCCGCCTCGCCGTCGCGGACGGCGTCCAGCACCGCGGCGGCCTCGTCCGCGGGGTCGGCGGCGAGCACCTGCCACTGGTCCAGCTCGCGCCTGGCCACGGCGGCGACCCCGGCGCGCAGCACGTCACGCGTGGCGGCGGCCGCGGCGTCGTACGCGTCGGCCAGCGTCAGCAGCCCGCCGAGGCGGTGCGCGAGCAGGGCGAGCTGCCGGGCGTCGTCCCCGTCACCCCGGGGCGCGGCCTCCCGGGCCGGCGTCGGTGCGTCGGTCACGGGCCCATCATCGCCGACGCGCGCCGCCGCCACACGGGTTCGGGGCGGCGACGGCGCGCCCGAGCGGGTGATCCGGGCGGCGTCAGGCCGGGACCGGCTCCGCCTCGAGCCCGGCGCGTTCACCGGCTCCGACGGCGCGCAGCACGAACATCACGGTGGACTCCACGGCGCGCTCGCGGGCCTCGGGGTCGTCCGGGAGCCCCCGGCCGCTCAGGCAGGCGTTGACCAGGGAGACGGTGGTGCCGAGGTCCTGCTCCGGGAACTCCCCGGACTCGATGCCCGCGGCGAGGATGCGGCGCAGCAGCGACTCGACCAGCACGACGTGCTCGCGGACGCGCTGCTGGGTGCCGCGGGAGAGCACCGAGCGCAGGTCCGGCCCGGGCGCCAGGTGGTAGTCGCGCTTGAGCTCGCACTGCGCCCGCACGTAGGCGCGCAGCTGGGCCGTCGGGTCGTCGACGCCGGCCAGCTCCGCCTCCAGGGCGGCCACGTACTGCTCGGTCTCGTGCAGGATGAAGCCGACGAGCATCGACTCCTTGTCCGCGAAGTGGTTGTACACCGCGGTGCGTCCGACGCCGGCGGCCTGGGCGATGTCGGCGAGCGTGATGGCGTCGAAGCCGCGCTCGCCCATCAGCCGGGACAGCGCGCCGAACAGCCGCAGCCGGGTCTGCTCGCGGTGCTCGTGCAGCGAGCCGCCGATGATCTTGGGCATGCTGACATTCTCGCACGAGGTGTCAGCACGTCGCGCCGCGGCCCGTCAGGCCGGCCGGTGCCGCGCGGCCAGGGCCGCGAACAGCACCCTGTTGTGCCGGAACGCGGCACGGGCCCGCTCGACCACGGCGTCCCGCTCGGCGTCGGAGAGGGGCAGGGCGTCGACCCGGGCGCGGTACAGGTCCTTGAACGGCTTGGGCTTCGGCACCGCCGGGAACGCGTAGAACCCGACTCCGGCGTCCGGCACGCCGTAGTGGCGCTGCACCATCCGGCCGATGACCTGCCCGCCGGACAGGTCGCCGAGGTAGCGCGTGTACGCGTGCGCGACGTACGCCCCGGCGTCCGCGCCGCCCGCCCGGATCTCCGCGGCGTACGCGGCGGTCGCCGGCAGCGGGTCGGCGGCCTCCCGCCACGCCGGGCCGAGCAGGTGCGCCAGGTCGGACTCGAGGGCGGGGACGCGTCGCAGCTCGTCGAAGACCACGCCCGACCCGGCGGGGGTGGCCCGGACCGCGTCGCCGACCTCCTCCAGGGCGCAGTACACGGTGTGGAGCTGCAGGGCGAGGTCCGCGTAGGCGGCCACGGTGAGGCGGCCGGCGAGCAGGTCGTCCACGAACGCCGAGCCCTCCGCGGCCTCGTGCTCGGCGCGGGTCCCCTCGCGCAGCATCGTCGACAGGGGCGTGCGGACGTCGCCCTCGTCGGGGCGGGTCGCGGCGGCGGGCAGGTCGTGCGTGGCGGTCATCGCGGCTCCCGGACGTGGTGGTGCGGCGTCGTCCTGACGCCGCGTCAGCAAACGTACCCGACGAAGTTAGGTTTGCCTACCCTGGGCGCCGCGGTCGCCGTCGGCGACGGCGAGGTCGACGGGTCGCGCGGAGACCGTGCCGCCGGACCGGCGAACCGGGCGCAGATGACGACCGCGCGGGCGGCCACCGGGTTACCGTGCAGGGCGTGACAGCTGACGCCGCACCCGCGCCGACCGACCCCGACGAGCCCGACGAACCCGGCAGGCCCACCGCCGGCGACCCCGCCCCGGCCTACGCCCCCGCCACGCCCGACGCGAAGGACTGGACGTGGGTGCTGCGCGAGCGGTGCCCGGAGTGCGGGTTCGCCGGGACCGACGTCGCCGGCCCGCAGGTGGCCGGCACCATCCACGACCTCGTCCCGCGCTGGCGGGCGGCGCTCGGCCGGATCGACGTCCGCGACCGCCCCGACCCGGCCGTCTGGTCCCCGCTGGAGTACGGCGCGCACGTGCGCGACGTCCACCGGGTGTTCGACGAGCGACTGCGGCTCATGCTCGAGGAGGACGGCCCGCAGTTCCCCAACTGGGACCAGGACGCGACCGCCGTCGAGGACCGCTACGACCTCCAGGACCCGGGGCGCGTCGCCGACGAGCTGGCCGACGCCGCCGCGGCGCTCGCCGCCCGGTTCCAGACCGTGCGCGACGACCAGTGGGAGCGCACCGGGCTCCGCTCGAACGGCTCCGCGTTCACCGTGACCACGCTCGGCCAGTACTTCCTGCACGACGTGGTGCACCACCTGCACGACGTCGGGGCCTGAGCGCCCGGCACCGCGCGCCCCACGCCGGAGACGCGGCGAGGCCCCTCGGACGCTTACTCCGAGGGGCCTCGATCCGTGGACGACGCTACGGCGCCCCGCTCGTGCTGCGCGGGAGGCGCGCCGAGGCGCCCGTCATCCACAGATTCTGTGCACAGCCCTGTGAGTTCCGCGCGATCACGCAGGTGAACATGTGGACAACATGTGCATGCAGCGGTGGATGAGAATTGCCTGCTCCAGGCCCTTGCGGCGCGTTCCCGGGCAGGACTAGAACTGCTCCATCGACCTCGACGGACACCCCGTCACCGCAGGACGACCGGTTCGCCGGACGCCCTCGGAGCGGGACCGGAGAGGTCGGGCCAGAGGGAGAACGACGGGACGTCCCGGCCGGGAGACCGGCAGGGCTGCGGATGACGACGCAGAGTCCTCGTAGGACCCCGACGGCCTGGTCGCCGCTGTCCCGCCCGCGGGAGGCGCCCTCTCGGGGGTGCCCACCGGGTGCCGGGACGGAGCCGCACCGTCAGAGCGGCCGCCGGTCCCCGACTCGTCGGGGGAGCCCGGTCGACGGCCACGGGAAGGGCCCCTCGGACGCTTACTCCGAGGGGCCCTTCTCCGTGCCCGGGCGCACTTGTCCACAACCGCCTGGTTGTTGTCCACAGCCTGTCGTCCCCCGTATCGCCGCGTATCGACACCCGTTCGAGCGATATGTCCGGTTGTTTCCACAGGTTCTGTCCCCAGGTTGTGCACCGGGTCCCAGGTCAGGCGCGATCCGGACCCGCGGCCTGTGGACACCCGCCCGCCGGCTGTGGACCCCGTGTGCACGGACCGGGGTCAGCGCTCCGGCCCGGCGACGGCAGAGGCCCGCGCGGGCGCCGTGAACCGGACGCGCATCCCCGTCGCGATCGACTCGGCGTGCCGCAGCAGCTCGGGGTACCGCTGGCTGCCACGGGTGTCGAACCGGAGCTGCACGGCCTGACGCGCGCCCGGCGGGAACACCGTCCACACCACCTCGTGCCGCGCGGCGCCCTCGCTGCGCAGCGCGACGACGGCCGCACCGGCGGGCACCTGCGACCGGCTCGCGGCGTGGTGCGCGATCCGCGTGGTCGTCCGCCGTGACCGGTAGACCTTGCGCCGCACCCGTCCCAGGTACGTGTCCGCCGCGTCCGGCCCCTCGGGCGACTCCGCGAGCAGCTCGCACGCCAGGGACGCGGCCACGTCCCCGGTCGGCTCCGGCACCCACACGCCGGCGCGGACGTGCCGGGTGTGCAGGTCGAGCACCGCCCTGTCGACCGCCTCGACCGCCGCCCGCAGCCGCGCGCCCGCGACGGGCCCGCTCGCCAGCTCGTCCGCCGCGCGCCGGGCGGCACGGGGACCGTCGCCCGGTCGCCAGACGCGCCAGCGCTCCGGCAGCTGCAGGTCGATCGACGCGATCTGGCGGTCCATGTGGTGCCTCCCTCTGCTCAGGAGGTCGCACGCTAACCGGCGCCGAGCGGCACCCAGTGGCCACTGAGTGGTGCCCCCACCGACGGACTGGGGGTCTCGCGCCGCCGACTGAGGGGCGGGGGTCGGTCAGGACCGCGTCACGTCGCGAGCGGCCCCCACCATGCGTCTCGCCCGCCAACGGCTCGGCGCCCCGCTCCGGGAGTGGGACACGCGCGGGCACATCAGCGCGCCCACCGCGCGCAGCGGCTTCGCCGAGACCGAGGAGCGCGAGGACCTTGGCCGGGCTCTCATCGCCGCGGTCCGCGAGCACTCCGGCGACGAGGCCGGGCCCGCCTTGGACGCGCTGCTGCGCGCGGTCGACGCCCGCCGCGACTGGTAGCGGTTGCGCGAGCGCTGACCACGTGGCGGCGAGAGGCCGGGCCACGGACCGCACCGGCGCCGAGCTGACTACTCGGGCGTGCCCGCCGTGATGTGGGTGTGCTGCGTCCAGCCTGGCGAGAAGCCGGCGACGTGCTCCGGGGACCCGTGACGGGGGCGCGTCGACGTGAGGGAGCCCTGGGCCACGGCGATGCCGTAGCAGCCGTCTCCGACGGGGTACTCGGTCAGGATCCCGGGCGCCGAGTGCTTCGCGGCCCACACGAGGCCCTCCGCTTGTGTGCGGAAGACGGCAGAGGCGACCTGTGCGCCTTCGCCGTGGAAGACCCCGACCACCGGGTGGTCGCTCACGTGGCGATGCCGCCAGGCGGCGAGCGCGTGCACACCGGTCATCGACGGGTGTACGGCCCTCTGCCGCTGACGACCGTGACCATCGGTCGAGCGGGACCATGCCAGCAGTAGAGGGGCTGGTCGCGCTCCAGGGCGACGCGCGCCCACGCCATTCGCACGAGGCGGTCGGGCATGTTCGCCGTTCCTCGGGGCCACCGGACGGCGTTGCGCCAGGCGAGCTCGTGCTCTGACTGCTTCCTGACGAAGGTTGGCAGGTCACGGTCACCTCGTGCGTCGTCTTCGCCGGCGAGCTCGATGAGGTGGGCGTTGGCGGCGGCCATGGCCCTGACGAACGGCTCGGAGCACGCGCTGAGCCGGCCCTTGCCGCGACTCTCGACCACCGTGAGCGCGTGGTCGGACGGCGCGCCGGTCAGTGCAGTCAGGAGAGCCGCGGTCATCTGCGGCGTCTCGCCGTACTGCTGCCCGAGCGGGCCGACCAAGGGCCGCCTTCGATCGGCTGTCGGCACGCAGGGTCCCAGCGCGACGTCCATCTCCCGCAGGCGCGTCGGCGGCACCGTGAAGACGACGACCGCGATCGACCGGTCGAGGCGACCGGTCAGCCGGGACGCGAGACCAACGAGACCCACCGCCCGCTAGCCCCAGCTCTCCGAGATGACGAGCGGGCCTCCTGGCGGGGCAACCGCCTCGAGCGCACCGGGCCCTCCGTCGAAGGTCTCGGGCGGCTCGGTCGGAAGGAAGGACGCACGAACGCCGCTCGTGACCGCTATGCCCGCGATGCTGTCCCAGGGCTCCCACTCGTCGCCGACTCCTTCGAGGAGCAGCGTCACGGTCCCCGCCTGGTCCCACACGCGGTCGTTGAACTGGGTGGTCAGCCGACGGAGCTCCTCGTTCATCGCGTGAACGGTGGGTATCTCGCTCGACAGGCCGCTCATGGCAGCGTCGCGGATGCGTAGCGCTGGCGTGCTCCGCACAGTCGTACGGCGGCGTTCCGGAGGGCGGCCGCGCCCTCCTCGCTGAACTGATCGACGTCCATGGCGGAAACCTAGCCCGTGCGCGTTCAGCGGCGGCCGAGATGGGGCACGACCCGCGCGGGGCGCAGGAGGTCCTCGAGGTCGGTGCGGCGGATGCGGACGACGCGGGCGCCGACCTTGACGGCGCGGAGATGGCCGTCGGCGATGAGCGTGCGGATGAAGCGTTCGGTGACGGCGAGCTCGTCGGCGGCCTGGGCGACCGTGAGGTCAGGCGAGCGTGGGTCGGCGGTGGTGAGGGCCGTCCGAGACGGCTCAGCAGCTACGTGGTTGCCCGGACGACGAACACGTGATCATCGTGTCCGGCAGGAGTGGTTCGCGGCGGTGCCGGCTCGTGGGTCAGCTGCTCGCGACGTCTCGAGCGGTGTCGACCATCCGCGTGGCCCAGTCGAGGGCTTTGGCGGCGTTGGCGCGGCTGATCGGCGCGGCCTGGTACTGCGCGGACGTCTTGAGGGCGAGGAGTCGGCGGAACGTGGACTCGAGCGCCTTGCCGGCCGGGCCCGCGGCGGCGAGCTCCGGTACGGCCGCCCGGTGGTCGTCGGACTTGCTCGTGCGACCCGTGAGGCGAAGGCAGATCGCGTCCTTGGCGTTGATGCCTGCGAGGACGGCGGACGATGCGGCGGCCGTGAGGAGGTCGGCGTCGAGCTCGAGCCGCGCGGCGTCGAGGAACTCGCGCGCCTTGGCCAGGTGAGCCCTCGCTTCCTCCCGCGCTCCCACGTCAGGCCGCCTTGGGGGTCGGGACGGCGGCGAGGGAACCGACGACTGCCCGGCCGTCGCGGCGGATCTCCGCGAGGAGGCGCTCTCCGGCGTCGGCCATCGCGCGGAGCTGGTCGGGTGAGCGGTCGAGGATGTCGCAGTCGTTCCCGGTCCACCGGGGCACGGCGAAGCCGAGGGCAGTGACTCCGTGCTGCCAGTCACGGTCGTCCTCGTCGACGGTGGCGGGCCGGACGACGAGCAGGTCGACGTCGCTGGCGGAGCTGCCGTCGCCCCTGGCTGTCGACCCGTAGACGACGATCGCCTCGGGTGGGTGGACCCAGCCGGCTGCGTGTTCCGCGATCCTCTGCCAGAGGCGGGTGCGGACGGTGGCGAGAGCCTCGACCGCGCCCGCGGCCAGGTGCTCGCGGTTGAGCGTGAACAGGGACGCCGAGCCGGCCCGGATGCGGTCGACGAGGCCGGCCTCGGTGAGGTCGGCCAGGATGCGCGCCGCGCGGGGCTGGGAGACGCGTGGCTCGGTGAGCTCGGCGATCTTGCGCCCGGTGAGGGGTGTGGTGGTGGCCGCGAGCACGGCCAGGACCGGGCCGTGAGCTGAGGGCACCACGTCCATCATCGGATGAGAGACATCCATCGCCACTCCCGTGATAAGCAGATGCTTCGTGTGACAACTAGAGTACTCACGCGATCACATCGTGGTCGAGTGCCTGGCCCTCCTCGCAGCTACCGCTCGAGCAGCCGGGCGTACAGGTCACGCGTGCTCGGCGCCAGATCCCCACGCGTCCCGATCCAGCCGCGGAACCACGCGCCCACCGGCTGCTCGCCCAGCCGCGGGTCGCGCCACACGCCGCGCGCCCTGCGCGAGACCTCGTGCGCCAGCGCCCGGTCGGCCTCGGCCTTGGTCGGGAAGGTGCCGAGCGTGCGATGGGCGCCGTCGGGGCCCGTGTACCGGGCTTGCCGGCGGTCCGAGGGAAGTCGGCGCACGGCGCCTGAGCTGCGGCGGTGGTGGTGCGAGGTGGTCCAAGCACCCACGGTCAGGATCCCGGGGCGGTACGCCGACGAGCGGCAGGATCCAAGGGGCCGGACGGGGCTCGACGTGGCCCTGACCTACGACGACGATGGAGCGGGTGACGGGAATCGAACCCGCGCTGTCAGCTTGGGAAGCTGAAGTTCTACCATTGAACTACACCCGCGCAGCGCCCCCGCCTGCGGGAGCGCGCACCCAGCATAGCGGCTCCGGACGCCCGGTCGGGTCGCCCGGAGCCGCCGCGGGTGTCAGACGGTGACCTCGACCCGCACGGTCGACCCGGCCGGCGCGTAGGGCACGGTGCGGCCGTCGACGGGCGTGCCGTCCACGACAAGCGCCGCGCGGGCGCCCGGCCGGCCGGAGTTGGTGACGGTGATCTCGTACCGCGCGCCGCGGGCCACGCGGGTGACGGTGAACGTCGGCACGTCCGGGCCGAGCTGCGGGTCGACGACCAGGCCGTCGTAGCCGGGCCGCACGCCGAGCAGGTACTGCGACGCGGCGACGAAGTTCCACGCCGCGGTGCCGGTCAGCCAGGAGTTCTTGGCCTCGCCGTGCCGGACGGCCTCCTTGCCGGCGATCATCTGCGCGTACACGTACGGCTCGAGCCGGTGCACGTCGGAGATCTCCTCGCGGTACGCGGGGGTGATGCGCCGGTAGTAGTCGAACGCCTGCTCGCCGCGGCCCACGACGGTCTCGCCGATGATGACCCACGGGTTGTTGTGGCAGAAGATGCCGCCGTTCTCCTTGTAGCCCGGGGGGTACGTGGAGACCTCGCCGAGCTCGATCTGGTAGCTCGTGTACGCCGGCGACTGCAGGACCATGCCGTGCGGGGTCGCCAGGTGCTCGCGCGTGGAGTTCAGGGCGCGCAGCGCGGGGCTGGCGGCGGCCTCGGGCGTGGTGGGGTCGGTGGAGTCGACGCCGATGCCCGCCATGACGGCGAAGCCCTGCGGCTCGATCCAGATCTTGCCCTCCGGCTTGGCGTCGGTGCCGACGGGGTTGCCGTAGAAGTCGTACGCCCGCAGGAACCACTCGCCGTCCCAGCCGTGCTCGAGCACCGCGGCGCGCATCTCCTCGATCGCGGCGCGGGCCTGCGCGGCGACGTCGGTGAGCCCGCGGCGCTCGGCGAGCTCGGCGTACTCCGGGCCGATGAACACGAACATCGCGGCGATGAACACGGACTCCGCGACGCCGCCGGCCTGGTTCTCGGTCGTCTGGAACGACTCGCCGGGCTCGGTGGAGAAGCAGTTGAGGTTGAGGCAGTCGTTCCAGTCGGCGCGGCCGATGAGCGGCAGGCCGTGCGGGCCGCGGTTCTGCACCGTGAACTGGAACGAGCGCGTCAGGTGCTCGAACAGCGGGACCTCGGAGCCGGGCTCGTTGTCGAACGGCACGGCCTCGTCGAGGATCGACCAGTCGCCGGTCTCCTTGATGTAGGCGGCGACGCCGAGGATCAGCCACAGCGGGTCGTCGTTGAAGCCGGAGCCGATGTCGTTGTTCCCGCGCTTCGTGAGCGGCTGGTACTGGTGGTACGCCGACCCGTCGGGGAACTGCGTCGACGCGATGTCGATGATGCGCTCGCGCGCCCGCTCGGGGATGAGGTGCACGAAGCCCAGCAGGTCCTGGTTGGAGTCGCGGAACCCCATGCCGCGGCCGATGCCGGTCTCGAAGTACGACGCCGACCGGGACATGTTGAACGTGACCATGCACTGGTACTGGTTCCAGATGTTGACCATCCGGTCCAGGCGCTCGTCGGACGAGGTGACCGAGTAGGTCGACAGCAGGTCGGTCCAGTACGCCCGCAGCGCCTCGAAGGCGGCGAGGGTCTGCTCGGTGGTGGCGAACCGGGACAGCAGGGCGTGGGCGCGCTCGCGGTTGACGCGCTGCATCGGCAGCTCGCCGTCGGCGGCGGGCGCCCACTTCTCCTCGTGCGGGTTCTCGACGTAGCCGAGCACGTAGGTCAGCGACCGGCTCTCGCCGGGGGCGAGCGTGACGTCGACCTGGTGCGAGCCGATCGGGTACCAGCCGGACGCGATCGACCCGGTGGCCCTGCCGGCGCGCGGGACGGCCGCCTCGCCGAGGCCGTTCCACGGGCCGACGAACGTGTCGCGGTCGGTGTCGAAGCCGGCGGCGCGGGTGTTGACGCCGTAGACGGCGTAGTGGTCGCGGCGCTCGCGGTACTCGGTCTTGTGGTAGATCGCGGAGCCGGACGGGCCGTCGAGCTCGACCTCGACCTCGGCGAGCGACAGGTTGCGCTGGTAGTTCGTCTGGTCGTCCTGGGCGTTCCACAGGCAGAACTCGACGAACGAGAACAGCGAGACGGTCTTCTCGGCGTCCGAGGTGTTGGTCAGCGTGACGTGCTGGACCTCGGCGGTCTCGCCGAGCGGGACGAAGAACAGCGTCTCGACGCGCAGGCCGCCGCGCTCGCCGGTGATGCGGGAGTAGCCGAGGCCGTGGCGGGTCTCGAAGTGGTCGAGGTCGGCCTTGACCGGCAGCCAGCCCGGCGTCCAGACGTCGCCGCCGTCGTTGACGTAGAAGTAGCGGCCGCCCTCGTCGGCGGGGATGTTGTTGTAGCGGTACCGGGTCAGGCGCCGCATCTTGGCGTCGCGGTAGAACGAGTACCCGCCGCCGGTGTGCGACAGCAGGGAGAAGAACTCCTCGGAGCCGAGGTAGTTGATCCACGGGTACGGCGTGTGCGGAGTCGTGATGACGTACTCGCGTGCCGCGTCGTCGAAGTGGCCGTACCGCATCGTTGCGCCTCTCGGTGTCTGGTGATCGTGCCGCGCGGGAGCGCTCCCACGCGCCGCCGACGGTCAGCATAGCGTCCGCCGTGGAGGGCCCCCGGCGCCCCAGGTCCCGGGCGAGCGCCCGCCGCGCGCGGTCCCGGCGGGCACCTCCGGCGGCCCGGCCCCGCGGCCGCACGGCGAGGGTCGGTACCGTGTCCCCGTGCTGCTCTCCGACCGCGACATCTCCGCCGAGCTCGACTCCGGACGGGTCCTGCTCGACCCGTACGACCCGGCGATGGTCCAGCCGTCCAGCGTCGACGTCCGGCTCGACCGCTACTTCCGGCTGTTCGACAACCACAAGTACCCGGTCATCGACCCCGCGGCGGAGCAGCCGGACCTCACGCGGCTCGTCGAGGTCGAGGGGGACGAGCCCTTCGTCCTGCACCCCGGGGAGTTCGTGCTCGGCTCCACGTACGAGCAGGTCACGCTGCCGGACGACATCGCCGCGCGCCTCGAGGGCAAGTCGTCGCTCGGCCGGCTCGGCCTGCTCACGCACTCCACGGCGGGCTTCATCGACCCCGGGTTCTCCGGTCACGTGACCCTCGAGCTGTCGAACGTCGCGACGCTGCCGATCACGCTGTGGCCCGGCATGAAGATCGGCCAGCTCTGCTTCTTCCGGCTGTCGTCCCCGGCGCTGCGGCCGTACGGCCAGGGCGCCGCCGGGTCGCGGTACCAGGGGCAGCGCGGCCCGACGGCGTCCCGGTCGTGGCAGAGCTTCCACCGGACGGACGTCTGAGGGCCCTGCCCGCATGACCCTGCTCCCCGCCCTTCCCGCCGGCACCGGTCCCGACCGCGCCGGTGTCGCGCCGCCCCCCGGCCGGCACCTGCTCGTGCTGCCGGACGGCGTGGCGACGGACGAGGTCGAGGTGCTCGCGACGAGCCGGTTCCCGGCCGCCCGCTGGGAGCGCCCGCCGCGCATCCCGTCGGGCCGCCGCTCCACGGGCGCCACGCGCGCGCCGGCGCCGTCCGCCACGCCCGGCGTGCTGCGGGTCGGCCGCCTCTCCACGCTGACCGGGCCGTACGCCCTGGAGCCGGCGCGCGTGGCGGCGTGGGGGCTGCCCACGGACAGCCGCGTGGCGTGGGTCGTCGACTGCCCGCGCGAGCGCCAGGAGGCGCCGGCGTTCGGCGGCGACCGGGACGGCCTGCGGCGGGCGTTCGGGGCTGCGGGCCCGGTCCGGGAGGAGCTGCGCGTCGCGCAGTGGCTGGTGGCGGTCGCGCGGCGGCTGGGCGGCGCGGTGCGGGTCGACTCCGGGGTCGTGCTGGAGCCGGACATGGACGCCGCGCTCGACCTGGTGGTGCTGACCGACCGGTGGGTCGAGCCCGGGACGGTGCTGGCCGCGGCGCGCCGGGTCGCCCCGCAGGCCCGGCTCGACGGGGCGGGCGCTGCCGCCCCCGGCGTCCCCCGGCCCTCGCCGCAGGACACCGGCGCCGTGCTCGCCGCCCGCGAGCAGGTCGGCGCGGGCGTCGCGGACGAGGCCGAGCGGCGGCGCCTGCACGCCGAGGCGGACGCGTTCGACGCCTGGATGCGCGCGCACCCGCCCGCCGCCGAGGCGTTCGGGCTGCAGGTGGACCTCGGCGTCGACGGGATCGTCGCGGTGGAGGTCTCCGCGGAGCGGGACGTGCCGGTCGTGCTGGCGGGGCTGCCCTGGGCGCAGGGCGAGGTCGTGGCGTACCGGGTCCGCTGGGAGGCGCCGGACGTGGAGCAGCTGGAGGCCGAGCGGCCCTCGCTGGCGCACCGGGTCGCGCGCGGGCGGGCCGCCCGGGTGGTGCGGTCCGTGGCGCGGGAGGTCCACGCCGACGTGGGCGGGGAGATCGCCGACCAGTCCGGGTTCCTGGTCGACCCCGTCGACCTGTAGGGCGGGTGCCCGCTCCTGTTGCGGGCCCCCCGGGGCCGTCCGACGATGGCGGAAGGCCGACGCCCGCCGCCCTCCGGACGGCGGGCGTCGGCGTACCCGGAACCCGCAGCCGCACGGAGAGCAGGACGCGACATGGCCGACCAGTACACGTTCCAGGACCCGATCGCCCAGTACGAGATGCCCGCGCCGCCCGCGCAGAGCCAGGACGGGCCGGGGCTCGACGCGGACCTGCGGCCGCACGCCGACCACGGCGAGGACACGTACCGCGGCACCGGCCGGCTGACGGGCCGCAAGGCCGTCGTCACCGGCGGGGACTCCGGCATCGGCCGCGCGGTCGCGATCGCGTTCGCCCGCGAGGGCGCCGACCTCGTGCTGTCGTACCTGCCGGAGGAGCAGGAGGACGCCGAGCACGTCGCCGCCGTGGCGCGCGAGGCCGGCCGGACCGTCGTGCTCGCGCCGGGCGACGTGTCCGACGAGGGGTACAGCCGGTCGCTGGTGCGCACCGCGCTCGACGAGCTCGGCGGCCTGGACGTGCTCGCCGTGGTCGCGGGGCGGCAGCAGCACGTCGAGGACCTCGCGGACCTGACGTCCGAGTCGTTCGACCAGACGTTCCGCACCAACGTCCACGCGCTGTTCTGGCTGGTGCAGGAGGCGCTGCCGCACCTGCCGCGGGGCGCGAGCATCATCACCACCTCGTCGATCCAGGCGTACGAGCCGTCGCCGATCCTCGTGGACTACGCGACCACCAAGGCCGCGATCAACACGATGTCGAAGGCGCTCGCGCAGCAGCTCGCTCCGAAGGGCATCCGCGTCAACGTCGTCGCGCCCGGGCCGATCTGGACGCCGCTGCAGACCGCCGGCGGCCAGCCGCCCGAGGCCCTGCCGGACTTCGGGTCGCAGACGCCGTTCGGCCGGGCGGGCCAGCCGGCCGAGCTCGCCCCGGCCTACGTGTTCCTCGCGTCGCCGGAGTCGAGCTACGTCAGCGGGGAGACCCTCAACGTCAACGGCGGGATGCCGACCCCGTGACGCCCGCGCCGGGCGGGGGACGCGCGTGACCGAGCAGCAGGGGCTGGAGAACCTCGACGGCGACGCCGGCCACGCGACCGAGGGGTCCGGGCACGCGGCCGCCGACGAGCTGCGCGCTCCCACCCCGCGCACCGGGGGGTACGCGGACCTGCGCGCCTACGCGGTGCTCGGCGACGGGCGGACCGTGGCCCTGGTGGCGGACGACGGCCGGGTGGACTGGTTCCCGGTGCCGGACCTCGACACCCCGCCGGTGTTCGCCGCGCTGCTCGACGCGGAGGGCGGCGGCTCGTTCGACCTCGCGCCGACCGTGCCCCACCGCCTGCGCCGGCAGTACGTGGTCGGCACGAACGTGCTCGAGACGACGTACGTCACCGACGGCGGCTCGGTGCGGGTGACCGAGGCGATGAACACCGGCGTCGCCGGCCGACTCCCGTGGAGCGAGCTCGCGCGGCGGGTCGACGGCCTGTCCGGGACCGTCCCGATGGCGTGGCGGGTCGCGCCGGGGACGGTGCTCGGGACCGCGTCGCCGTGGGTGCAGGACACCGTGCACGGGGCCGTCCTGCGCGACGACGGCGTCACGCTCGCCGTCCGGACGCTCGGCGACATGACGGTCGTGACCGAGGACCAGGCGTGCTCCGGGGTGTTCACGGCGACCGCGCGCTCACGGCACCTCGTGGCGGTGGTCGGCACGCAGAGCGAGCCGGTGCCCGTCCCGGACCCGGAGGACGTCGACCGCGGCGTCGACCGGACGATCGAGAACTGGCGGGCGTGGACGCGCGAGTTCCACTACGACGGGCCGTGGGGCAAGGCCGTGCAGCGCAGCGCGCTGGCCCTCAAGCTGCTGCTGCACGAGCCCACGGGAGCCATCGCCGCCGCGGGCACCACCTCGCTCCCGGAGAGCCGGGCGGGCGGCAAGAACTGGGACTACCGGTACGCCTGGGTGCGCGACGCCGCGTACACCCTCGACGCGTGGATCGGCTTCGGCCTGCGCGAGGAGGTGCACGCGGCGATCTCCTGGGTGCTGCGCACGCTGCGCCGGCACGGCACCCGGGTGTTCTTCACCCTGGACGGCGGCCTGCCGCCCGGGCGCGTCACCCGGGACGTCCCCGGCTGGCGCGGCATCGGGCCCGTGGTGGCGGGGAACCGCGCCGACGGCCAGCTCCAGCTCGGCGTGTACGGCGACCTGCTCGCCGTCGTGCGCGGCTACGTCGACGCGGGGAACCTGCTGGACGCGGACACCGGGCGGCTGCTCGCCGCCGTGGCCGACGAGGCCGCCGACGCCTGGCACCGGCCCGACGCCGGCATGTGGGAGCTGCCCGAGGAGCGGCACTACACGTCCTCGAAGCTCGGGTGCTGGCAGGCGCTGCGCTGCGCGGTGCACCTCGCGGAGCTCGGGCAGATCCCCGGGGACGCCGACCGCTGGCGGTCGGAGGCCGGGCGCATCCGCACCTGGGTCGAGGACCGGTGCTGGTCGCCGCAACGCGGGGCGTACGTGATGTACCCCGGGTCGGACGCCCTCGACGCGTCGGTGCTGCTGCACGCCCGCAGCGGGTTCGACACCGGCGAGCGGATGAGCGGCACCGTCGACGCCCTGCGGGCCGAGCTCGGCGCCGGGCCGCTGCTGCACCGCTACTCCGACATGGCCGGCGAGGAGGGCGCCTTCGTGGCCTGCGCGTTCTGGGGCGTGGCGGCGCTGGCGCTCGTGGGCCGCGCCGAGGAGGCGCGCGACTGGATGGACGAGCTGCTGGCCCTGGCCAACGACGTCGGCGTGTGGCCGGAGATGGTCGAGGCCGGCACCGGCGACTTCCTGGGCAACGTCCCGCAGGCGCTGAGCCACCTGGCGCTCGTGCAGGCGGCGCTGACGCTCGCGCCGGCGCTCGGGCACGCCGACGGCTGACCGGCACCGCCCACCGGCGGCCGTGGCCGGCCGTCACCCGACCGGCATCGACCGGCACCGACCGGCACCGACCGTCACCCGCAGGACCCGTCCGGATCCGCGGACCACACCGAGGAGGACCCCATGGACCTGGGTATCACCGACCGCATCGCACTCGTCACCGGCGGTGACTCCGGCATCGGGCTGGCGACCGCCCGCCTGCTGCTGGCCGAGGGCGCGCGCGTCGTGCTCACCGACCAGGTACCGGACCGGCTGGCCGCCGCGGCCGCGGAGCTCGGGGCGGCCGAGGACCGGCTCCTGCCCGTCGTCGCCGACCTCACCGTGCCCGACGACGTGACCGGGCTGCTCGACCGGGCGCGCGCCGCGTTCGGCGCCCCGGAGATCCTCGTGCACTCGGCCGGGGTGACCGGCGCGCAGGGCCCGTTCCACGAGATCGACGACGCCGGCTGGGCGCGGACGCTCGAGGTGGACCTGCTCGCGACCGTCCGGGTGGTGCGCGCGGTGATCGGGGGCATGCGGGCGGCCGGCCGGGGGCGCATCGTCCTGCTCGCGTCCGAGGACGGCGTCCAGCCCGACGTCGACGAGCTGCCGTACTGCGCGTCGAAGGCCGGGGTGCTGTCGCTCGCGAAGGGGCTGTCCAAGGCGTACGGGGCCGAGGGCGTGCTCGTGAACGCGGTGTCGCCGGCGTTCATCGCGACCCCGATGACCGACGCGATGATGGACGCGCGCGCGGAGCAGCGGGGGACGGACCGCGCGGAGGCGATCGCGTCGTTCCTCGAGGAGGAGCGACCCGGGATGGTGAGCGGCCGCCGGGGCGAGCCCGAGGAGGTCGCGGCGGTGATCGGGTTCCTCGTGTCGGAGCGCGCGAGCTTCGTCACGGGGTCGAACTACCGCGTGGACGCGGGCTCCGTCGCGACGATCTGAGGCGCGCTCGACCCGGCGCGGGGACGGTCGGGCTCAGGGAGCCGCGCCGGGGTCGACGTCCCGCCTGCTGCGGCGCCGGGGCGGGGGCGTGTCGTCCGGGGTCGCCGCGTCGTCGACGGGGGCGAGCACGACCGTGTCGTCCTCGCCGGCGACGGGGGCGAGCACGACGGTGTCGTCCGGGGCGGTCGTGGGCTCCGTGACAGCGGTGTCGCCCGAGCCGTCCGCCTCTCCCGTGCCGGGCGAGCCTCCGCCGTCCTGCGCGCCCGCCTCGGCGGGAGGCGGCGTCAGCTGGATCGCCGTGGTGGCGGCGGCGGGCGCGTCGACCCCGCCACGGCGCCCGCTGGCCCGGCGGGCGCCATCGCGGGCGGGCACGAGCCGGGCCACGGTGCGCCCGTCGCGGACCAGGGCGATCTCGTCGCCCTGCTCGGCGGCGGCGACCAGGTCGGGCAGGCGCGCAGCGGCCTCGTCGACGTGCACGCCGTCGGCGGTGCCCGTCGCGGCGTGGCCCCCGGCGGTGCCGGCCGCGGCGGTCCCCGCGGTCGTCCGTGCGCCGCCGGTGGTGCGGGCCCGGTCACGCGTCCGGGTGATCGCCTTCATCGCCTCGACCAGCAGGAACACGATGATCGCGAACCCGAGCGTCAGGCCCCACTCGCGCGGGCCGATCGGCGCCGAGTCGAACCAGGCGTTCATGAACGGCACGTAGGTGAACACGACCTGCAGCACCAGCAGTGCCCCGGTCGCGATCCACACCACCGGGTTGCCGCGCAGGACGCGCGTGGTGATGCTCGACTCGCCCAGGAACCGGCAGTTGAACAGGTAGGCGAGCTGCCCGAGGGCCAGCATCGTGACGGCCGTGGTCTGGGCGACGTCGGTCGCCGTGCCGCGGGCGCGCTCGATGCTGAACACGGCGAGCGTGGCGCCTCCGATGAGCAGCGACGCGACGACGACGTGCCGCAGCGAGTCGCGGGAGATCACCGACCCGCCGGGCTTGCGCGGCGGGCGCGACATGACTCCCGGCTCCGCGGGCTCGTACGCGAGGGCGAGCGACAGCGTCACGGCGGTGACGAGGTTGACCCAGAGGATCTGCACCGGGGCGAGCGGCAGGGTGAGTCCGAACAGCACGGCCACGAGGATCACGAGCGACTGCGCACCGTTGGTCGGCAGCAGGAAGACGACGGACTTGCGGATGTTGTCGTAGATCCGCCGCCCCTCCTCCACGGCCCGCTCGATGGACGCGAAGTTGTCGTCCGCGAGGACGATCTCGGCGGCCTCCTTGGTGGCCTCCGTGCCCTTGATGCCCATCGCGATGCCGACGTCCGCGCGGGTGAGGGCCGGGGCGTCGTTGACGCCGTCGCCGGTCATGGCGACGACCTCCCCGTGCGACTGGAGCGCGCGCACGATGCGGATCTTGTGCTCCGGGCTGGTGCGCGCGTAGACGTCGACGTCGCGCACGCAGGTGCGCAGCTGCTCCTGCGTCATGGCCTCGAGGTCGGCGCCGGTCAGCGCGCGGACGTCGCCGCCGGCGGACACGATCCCGAGCTCGCGGGCGATGGCGGTCGCGGTGCCCACGTGGTCGCCGGTGATCATCTTGACCCGGATGCCGGCGCGGTGGCAGTCCGCGATCGCCTGCACGGCCTCCGGGCGCGGCGGGTCGACGATGCCGAGGACCCCGAGGAACACCAGGCCGTCCTCGACGTCCTCGGGGCTCAGCGTGTCGGCGTCGTCGGCCGCGGGGCGCTCGGCGGCGGCCAGCGTCCGCAGGCCCTGGCCCCCGATCCGGTCGATGACGGCCTCCCACCGCTCCCGGTCCAGCGGCTCCGGGGTGCCGTCCGCCCCGCGCTGGTGGGTGCACCGGTCCAGCAGCCGGTCGGGCGCGCCGACGACGCGCACCCGCCGCCCGGCACCGGGAACCTCGTCGAGCGTGGCCATGAACTTCGTCGCGGACTCGAACGGCAGCACGGCGTGCCGTCGCACGTCCGACACGTCCACCCCGGCCTTGAGCGCGAGCGCCGCCACCGCGCCCTCGGTCGGCTGCCCGACGACGCGCCACCCGCTGCCGTCCGGGACGACGCGGGCGTCGTTGCAGGCGGCCGCGGCGGTGAGCAGGGCGCGCAGGTCGCCGTGGGCGTCGAGCGGCGCCGGGCGGCCGTCGAGCGTCACGCGACCCTCCGGCGCGTACCCCAGGCCCTCGACGTCGTAGGTCGCGGCGGGGGTCACGACCGTCCGCGCGGTCATCTCGTTCTTCGTGAGGGTGCCGGTCTTGTCCGAGCAGATCGTCGTGACCGAGCCGAGCGCCTCCACCGCGGTCAGCTTGCGGGTGATCGCGTTGCGCCGGGCCATCTGCTGCACGCCGAGCGCGAGCGTCACCGTCACCAGCGCCGGGAGGCCCTCGGGGACGGCGGCGACCGCGAAGCCGATGGCCGCCGAGACGAGGTCGGGCAGGTCGAAGTCGTGGATGACGCGCCCGATGACGAGCATGAGCGCTGCCATGCCGAGGATGCCGAGGGACAGCGTCTTGCCGAACGCCGCGAGCTGGCGGGACAGCGGGGTGTCGAGGTGGTCGACCTCCGCGATCATCGACTGGATGCGGCCGATCTCGGTGTCCGCGCCCGTCGCGGTGACGACACCGGTGCCGGTGCCGACGGCGACGATCGTGCCGGAGTACAGCATCGAGGCCCGGTCGCCGAGCCCGGCGTCCGCGCCGACCGGCGTGACGTCCTTGGCGGCGGGTACCGACTCGCCGGTGAGCGCGGCCTCCTCCACCTGCAGGTTCGTCGCCTCGAGCAGCCGCAGGTCCGCGGGCACGCGGTCCCCGGAGCGGACCCGCACGACGTCGCCCGGGACGAGCGTCTCGGCGTCGACGACCTGCCACTCGCCGTCGCGGCGGGCCTGGGCGTCGAGCGACAGCATGGTCCGGATGCCGTCCAGCGCGCGCTCGGCCTGGCCCTCCTGGAGGAAGCCCACGGCGGCGTTGATGACGGCGACGGCCAGGATGACGCTGAAGTCGATCCAGTCACCCAGGATCGCCTTGAGGACCGCCGACGCCAGCAGGATGTAGATGAGGATGTCGTCGAAGTGGCCGAGCAGGCGCCGCAGGGCGCTGGGCCGCGGTGGCGCGGGCAGCCGGTTCGGCCCCCGCTCGGCGAGCCGGCGTCCCGCCTCCGCCTCACCGAGGCCGTCCGGGGTCGCACCCAGGGCGGCGAGGACCTCGTCCGCGGGCTCGGCGTAGGGTCGCGGCCCCGCGGCCCCGTCCGGGGGCGCGGGTGAGGGCGTCGCGGGTGCGGAGGTCGTCATGTCACCACCTGGTCGTCGGCGTCCACGCCATCGTGACACGCCGCCCCTGCCGGATCGAGCCCCCGGTCCCCGGCCTGGGGACGACGCGGCGCCCGTCGCGCGCGCGTCTCGCACGCGGGTGCCCCGGGGCCGTGGGTCGGGGGTCCCACGGGCCCGTGCGGCGCGAGCCGGGTGCGGCGGCCCGCGAGGTTTTACGTGGAGTTCACCCGCAGGGGGTGCGCCGCCCGTCGCGCGCCCGCAGACTGCTGCCCCGGGACCACGACGAGGGGGGCGACGATGGACATGACCTCGCAGGACCAGCAGAGCGCCGACGCGCAGCGCGACGAGATCGCGTGGACGTCGGTGAGCAACCCACGGCGCGTGCGGATCTGACGCGACCACCGCGGGACCCCGTGGCCGTCCGGCCGCGGGGTCCTCGTGCGTCCGGGGGTCCGCGGGCGGGTGCGCGGCGCGCCGCCCGAGGTCACCGCGAGCGGAGCCGGCCGATCACCTCGCGGGCGTCCGCGAGCGCCGAGTCGTCCTTCACGCCCGTGACGGCGTGGTGGTACATCCCGTCGCCGATCAGCTCGACGACGTGCGCGAGGGCGGGGTCCTCGAGCTCCTCGACGAGGGCGTCGTACCAGGCCGCGCGCATGCGGTCCAGGACGGACGACGCGTCGCCGTCGGACTCCTCCGCGAGCCGGATCGCGGCGACGAGCGCCCGGTCGAGCGGGCCGCCGGACTCCGTGGAGCTGCGCAGGTAGTACTCGACCGGCCCCTCGGGCGCGGCGCGCATCGCCTCGACGTCGGCGTCCCCGAGCGCGGCCAGGCGCTCGCGCTGACCCTGGGCCAGGGCCGCCTTGCTGGGGAAGTGGTAGAGCAGGCCGCCCTTGGACACGCCCGCGGCCGCCGCGACCGCGTCGAGCGTGGCGGCGCGGGCCCCGTGCTCGATGAGCAGGCTCTCGAACGCGTCGAGCAGCCGGTCGCGGGTGGCGGACATGGCGACGACCGTACCGGTCTCGACGACTGTACCGTCCGGACGGTACAGTCGTCCGGTCCGCCCACCGAACGAGGTCTCTGCCATGTCCGCCCCGGCCGCCACCGGCCGTCCCGCCACCCGTCCCGCAGCCCGTCCCTCGACGGCTGTCCCCGACACCGCGTCCGTCCTGCTGCACCGCGGCCGGCCGGTCCGGCCGTGGGCCGTGCTCGCGGTCCTCATGCTGCCCGTGCTGCTGATCTCCGTGGACAACACGGTGCTGTCGTTCGCGCTGCCCTCGATCACCGCGGCGCTCGGCGCGTCCGGCTCGCAGCTGCTGTGGATCGTGGACGCGTACCCGCTCATGCTCGCCGGCCTGCTCGTGCCGATGGGCTCCCTCGGGGACCGCATCGGCCGGCGCCGGCTGCTGCTCGTCGGGGCGACCGGCTTCGCGGCGGTGTCCCTGCTCGCGGCGTGGTCGACCTCCCCGCAGATGCTGATCGCGTCGCGGGCGCTGCTCGGCGTGTTCGGCGCGACGCTGATGCCGTCCACGCTCTCGCTCATCCGGAACGTGTTCCTGGACCGGGCGCAGCGCCGCCTCGCGATCGCGGTGTGGGCGTCCGGGTTCGCCGGCGGGGCGGCTCTGGGACCGGTCGTCGGCGGTGCGCTGCTGAGCCACTTCTGGTGGGGCTCGGTGTTCCTGCTGAACGTGCCGGTGCTGCTGCTCCTGCTGCCGTTGGCGCTGCTGCTGGTGCCGGAGTCGAAGGACCCGGCGCCCGGGCCGCTCGACCCGTGGAGCGTCGTGCTGTCGCTCGCCACCATGCTGCCGCTGGTGCACGCGATCATCGCGGTCGGGGAGCACGGGGTCACGGCGGGCACCGTCGCGGGTGCGGTCGTCGGCCTCGCGGCGGGCGCGGCGTTCGTGCACCGACAGCGCCGGCTCGCGTCACCCATGCTCGACGTCCGCCTGTTCACCCGGCCGGCGTTCTCCGGCGCGGTCGCGGCCAACCTGCTGTCCGTGCTCGGGTTCTCCGGGCTGCTCGTCGTGGTGTCGCAGTTCCTGCAGCTCGCCGCGGGGCTGAGCCCGATGGACGCCGGTCTCGTGCTGGTGCCGGGTCTCGCGGCGTCCGTGGCCGCCGGCCTCCTGGCGGTCCGCCTGGTGCGGCACGTGCGCCCGTCGACGCTGATCGGGTCGTCGTTCCTGCTCGCCGCCGCCGGGTACGGCGTGCTGACCCTCGTCGGGGACGTCCCCACCCCGGTCACCGTCGGCGTGACCTTCGTGATCATGGGGACCGGCGTCGGGCTCGCGGAGACCCTCACGAACGACCAGATCACGACGGCGGTGCCGCCGGAGAAGGCCGGTGCGGCGTCCGCGATCTCCGAGACCGCCTACGAGCTCGGCACCACCCTGGGCGTGGCCCTGCTGGGCTCGGTGCTCAACGCGACGTACCGGGCCCGCGTCGCGGTGCCGGACGGTCTGACCGCGGACCAGGCGCACGCCGCCGGGGAGACGCTCGGCGGCGCGGTCGGCGTGGCGGACGGGCTCGGCCCGGACGCGGCCGGTGCCCTGCTGGAGTCCGCCCGGCTGGCGTTCGACGCGGGCACGCAGCACGCCGCCGCCGTCGGGGCGCTCGTGGCGGTCGGCGCCGCAGCCGTCTCGTTCGTGGCACTGCGCCGCGCGACGGCCTGACACCGCCCGGCTCCGGGCCCGCCGTCAGCGGTTCCCCGGTCAGCCGGGTGCCGCCAGCGCCCTGTCCAGGAAGCCGACGACGTGCTCGCGCCACCCGGCCGGGTCCGCCGCCAGGGCGCCCGTGTGCGGCGCGCCGTCGACCGTCCACACCTCGACCCGCTCCGGTGCCGTGGCCGCGAGCCGCCCGGCCACGGACTGCTCGTCCGGCTCGGTGCCCGCGGCGAGCAGCAGCACGGGTGTGCCGTCGGCGCGGCGCACGGACTCCGCCAGCGTCCGCGGCGGCGCGCCCGGCGTCAGCACGTCCACCAGACCGTAGGTGACCGCGTCGAGCACGCCCTGCGCCCGGCCGGCGAGGCCGTACTCGTCGGCGAGCCACGTCTTGTCCCCGCGGGTCCGGCCGGTCGCGCCCTCGGCGACCACCGCGCGGATCCGCGCGTCCTCGCCGGCGGCGCCGAGTGACTCCTCCCCGCCCATCGACAGGCCGACGACGCCGATGCGGCCGGGGTCGACGTCGGGCCGGTGCACCAGCAGGTCCACGGCGGCGCGGATGTCGAGCTCGCCGGACCACCCCAGGTCCATGCCCCGGCCTCCGCTGGCGCCGTGCCCGCGGGCGTCCGTCGCCAGCACGCCGTAGCCGGCGGCGTGCAGCGCCTGCGCGTGCGCGACGACGGCGGCGCTGGTCGACCCGGAGCCGTGCCGCAGGACGACCGCCGCGCCGCTGGTGGACGGCAGGTACCAGCCCGCCAGCACCACGCCGTCCGCCGCGGTCATCGTCACGGTCTCGGCCTCTCGCGGTGGGCGCTGCGCCGCCGGGTGGGGCGGGTGGGTGGCCGCGAGCGCCACGGCCAGGCACCCGGCCGCCGCGAGCAGCACGACCAGCCACAGCGGGGCGGCCACCAGCGCCCACCGGCCCAGCGCGCGCCGCAGGGCGAGGACGCCCGTCACCAGGCAGGCGACGCCGGCGACCGCAGCGGTGGCCGTCAGCAGGACCGCCGCCACCCCGGCGTCGAGCCGCGGCACCCCCAGGCCGGCGGCCGCCGCGAGCAGCAGCCCGGCGCCGGCCGTCGCCGCGGTGAACGCCGGCAGCGGGCGCGCGGGCCGGGCGCGGGTCCTGGCGGGCGCCGGCGCGGGGCTCCGGTGCGCGGCGCCGACCGGACGTGGCTCGGTGGACACGGACCCCCCGTCGCGGTGCCGGGGCCGGCGTGCGGTGGCCGGCGCGGACGGGCGGGGTGGCGCGCGCCCGTCGCCGCCACCCTCCCGTGGCGGCACGCCGCCCGGCAGAGTCCTTCGTCCGTGCCCGAGAAGGCCGTCCGTGCCCTGACCCGCCGCGGGCCCCGCCCCTGCCGCGCTCCACCGGGCCAGGCCGGGCCCGTTCGGAGGCTCCCAACGGCGAGGGAGGGGTGCGCGCGGGATCGGAGGTCACCGCGGACACCTCCGACGGCGCGCCGGGGTCTCCGTCAGCGTTCGGAGCCTCCGACGGCACCGGCGCGGACGCGGTCGAGCAGCAGCAGGGCGATGTCGGTGACCTCCGGGACGCCGACCGCCGCGCGGTCGAGGGGCGCACCGCTCGCCGCGCCGACGCTCGCGAAGGCCTCGGACGCGGCCGGGCCGGTGGCCGCCGAGCCGGTGGCTGCCGGGCCGCTCGCCGCCGGGGCGGTCGTCGCCGCCACCCCGTCGGTCAGCATCACCGTGCAGTACGGGCAGGCCGTCGCGATGACGTCCGCGCCGGTGGCGACGGCCTCGGCGGCGCGGGCCGTGCCGATGCGGGTACCGATCGACTCCTCCATCCACATGCGCGCCCCGCCGGCGCCGCAGCAGAACGAGCGCTCACGCGTCCGGGGCATCTCGACGGCCTCGACGCCCGGCAGTGCGGCGAGCAGCTCGCGCGGCGGCTCGTAGACGTCGTTGTGCCGGCCGAGGTAGCAGGGGTCGTGGTAGGTCACGCGCTGCGGGCCGTCGCCCGGGTCGACGGGCGTCAGGCGGCCCTCGGCGACGAGCCGGTCGAGCAGCTCGGTGTGGTGCACGACGTCGTAGTGCCCGCCGAGCTGCGGGTACTCCCGGGACAGGGTGTTGAAGCAGTGGGCGCAGGTGACGACGACCGTGCGGGCGCCGGCGGCGCCGAGCGTCTCGACGTTCGCGGCGGCGAGCATCTGGTAGAGCACCTCGTTGCCGGCTCGGCGGGCGGGGTCGCCGGTGCAGCCCTCGCCGTCGCCGAGCACGGCGAACGTCACGCCGGCGGTGTGGAGCAGCTCGGCCACGGCGCGGGTGGTGCGCCTGGCCTTCTCCTCGTACGCGCCGGCGCAGCCGACCCAGAACAGGTAGTCGACGTCCGCGGCGGACCCGACGTCGGCGCCGACCACGGGGACGTCGAACGGCAGGTTCTTCGCCCAGTCGAGCCGCTGGCGCGCGGGCAGCCCCCACGGGTTGCCCCGGCGCTCCATCTTCGTGAACGTCCCGCCGAGCTCGGCGGGGAACGCCGACTCCATGAGCGTCTGGTAGCGGCGGATGTCGACGATCGTGTCGACGTGCTCGATGTCGACCGGGCACTGCTGGACGCACGCGCCGCAGGTGGTGCACGCCCACAGGGCGTCGGCGTCGATGACGCCCGACGCGACGAGGTCGACGTCGACGTGCCCGGGCTCGACGTCGGCGCCGGCGCGGGCGGCACGCAGGTACGGGGCGGTGGCGGCGGCGTGGTCGCGCAGCGCGAGCGTCAGGAGCTTGGGGGACAGCGGCTTGCCGGTCGCCCACGCGGGGCACTGCTCCTGGCAGCGGCCGCACTCGGTGCAGGTCGTGACGTCGAGGAGCTGCTTCCAGGTGAGGTCCTCGACGGCGCGCGCGCCGAGGCGGGCGTCGTCCGGCAGGTCCTCGAGGGTGGCGACGTCGAGCTCCCGCCCGTCGACGCGCACCGGGTCGAGCGGGCCGAGCGCGACGTCCCCGTCGGGGGAGCGCCGCGCGTACACGTTGACGACGGCGAGGAACCGGTGCCACGCGACCCCCATCGTGGGCTGCAGGCCCACGACGACGAACCACGCCATCGACACGAGGATCTTGACGGTCGCGCACACCACGACGGCGGACTCGAGCGCCCCGGTCGACGCCCCGGCCCACAGGTCGCCGATCCACGCGGTCGTCGGGAAGTGCCAGGCGCTCGCCAGGGCCGAGCCGTCGCGCGCGGCGAGCTCGTGCTCGAGGCCGCGCAGCAGCAGCACGGCCAGCACGACCAGCAGCACGGTGGCCTCGACGACGGCGGCCTGCCCGGTGTGGGATCCGAAGAACCGGGACCGCCGCGCCGGCTCGGTGGGTGCGGGCCCGCTGCCGTCGCCGACGCCCGCCCCGGCGGCCGCGACGGCCCGCGCGGGCGTCGCCGGGGCGCCGCGCGGCGTGGAGCGGACGCGGACGGCGACCAGGGCGAGGATCCCCGCGAGCGACAGCCACGCGATGCCCTCGGTGACCCACGACCAGGGCGCGAACCCGCCGAGCACCGGCAGCACGAAGCCCGGGTCCACCACCTGCACGTACCCGGTGACGAGCGTGAGGAACAGGACCGGGAACGACACCATCACCGCCCAGTGGGCGACGCGCACCACCGGTCGGTGCTGGAACCGCCCGTGGCCGATCATCTCCCGCACGACCAGCCAGGTCCGCCGCCCGGCGGGACGCAGCCTCCCCGGCGCGGGGCGGCCCGAGCGGATCGTGCGGGTGAGCCGGACGGCGCCGCGGGCGAAGACCGCGACGCCCAGGACGGTGGCCGCGAGCACCACGACGAGGCAGGTCACCCGGAGCGCGTCCACGCGCACACGCTAGCCGCCCGCCGTCGCGACGCTCCCGGACCCGAGGTCCCCCCGGGAGTGTGGCGTCCTGCACATCCAGGGCGGTGCGTGGTGACCGCTTGATACAGTTGTGGCAATCCCTCGACCTCGGTCGGCGCCTGCGCCCTTGCGTGCGTGGCGTCGCCGTGCGTCCCTGTACCTGCCCGCTGACAACACCACACGACCGCCGACCGCCGTCCGTGCCGCCCCGGCGCGGGCCACGACGGCGTCACCGACCGACCGACCACCCGCCCACGACAGGACGGAGCGGACGTGCTGCAGCTCCTCGCGGTGCACCTGCTGGCTGCCCTGGTCGCCCCTGCCCTGGTGGCGTGGATCGGCCGCAGGGCGTTCTGGGTGCTCGCGCTCGCGCCCGCCTCGGTGACCGTGTGGGCGCTGACCCTGACCGGCGAGGTGGTGGACGGTCGCGGTCCCACGCAGCGGGTGGAGTGGATCCCCGGGCTGGGGCTGGAGCTGTCGTTCCGCCTCGACACGCTGTCGTGGCTGATGACGCTGCTGGTCGGCGGCGTCGGGGCGGTCGTGCTGATCTACTGCTCGGCCTACTTCAAGGAGCACGCCAGCGGGCTCGGGCGGTTCGGCGGCGTGCTGGTGGCGTTCGCCGGCGCGATGTTCGGCCTCGTCACGGCCGACGACACGCTGCTGCTGTTCGTGTTCTGGGAGCTGACCACGGTCTTCTCCTACCTGCTCATCGGGCACTACCACGAGCGCAAGGCCAGCCGGCGCGCCGCCATGCAGGCCATCGTCGTCACGACGGCCGGCGGCCTGACGATGCTGGTCGGCGTCGTGCTGCTCGGCGAGGCGGCCGGCACGTACCGCCTGTCGGAGATCCTCGCCGACCCGCCGCACGGCGCCATGGTCACGGCCGGCGTGGTGTGCCTGCTGGTCGGAGCCGCGAGCAAGTCCGCCCTGATCCCCCTGCACTTCTGGCTGCCCGCCGCGATGGCCGCGCCGACGCCGGTCAGCGCGTACCTGCACGCGGCGGCGATGGTGAAGGCCGGCGTGTACCTGGTCGCCCGGTTCGCGCCGGCGTACTCCGAGCTGAGCGCCTGGCGGTGGCTGGTGGTCGTGCTCGGCGGCGGGACGCTGCTGCTCGGCGGCTACCGCGCCCTGCGCCAGCACGACCTCAAGCTGATCCTGGCGTTCGGCACCGTGAGCCAGCTCGGCCTCATCATCCTGCTCATCGGCTTCGGCACCCGGGCGACCGCCCTGGCGGGGCTCGCGATGATCGGGGCGCACGCCATGTTCAAGGCGGCGCTGTTCCTCGTGGTCGGCGTGGTGGACGCCGCGACCGGCACCCGCGACCTGCGGCGGCTGTCGGGGGTGGGACGGGCGCTGCCGATCACCGCCACGGCCGGCGCCCTGGCCACCCTGTCGATGATCGGTGCCCCGCCGTTCGCCGGCTACGTCGCCAAGGAGGCCGCCCTCGAGGCGCTCGGCCACGACGGCGACCCGCTCGGCCCGGCGGTCCTGGTGCTCGTCGCCGTCGGTTCCGCGCTGACCGTCGCGTACGGCATCCGGTTGTGGTGGGGAGCGTTCTGGTCCAAGCCGGTGCTGTCCCCGGCCGCGGTCCGCGAGCTCGCGGCGGCCAAGGACGCGACGGCCAAGGAGCCGGTGCCGCGCGAGTCCCCGGAGCCCGGTCCGGAGGACGACCGCGCCGAGCCCGCCCCCGTCGGCCGCCCGTCCCTGCTGCTGGTGTGGCCGGCGATGGTGCTGGCCGTGCTCGGCCTCGCGGTCGCGCTGCTGCCCGGCCTGGGGGAGCAGCTCCTCGCGCCGCAGGCGGACGCCTACCCGGTGGGCGAGGCCGGCCACCTGCTGCTGTGGGGCGGCCTGACGCCGACGCTCGCCATCACCGTCGCCGTGCTGGCGGCCGGTGTGCTGCTGTTCGTCGTGCGCGGCCCCGTCGAGCAGGCGCAGGCCGCGGTGCCGCACGTGCCGGAGGCCGACCGGGTCTACCGCAAGTTCATGCGCCGCCTGGACGACGTGGCCGCGGACGTCACCGCCGTGACCCAGCGCGGCTCCCTGCCGGTGTACCTGGGCGGGATCCTCGTGGTGTTCGTGGTCGCCGTGGGCGTCCCGCTGCTGACGTACACGCGGCTCCCCGCCGAGACCCGGCCGTGGGACCGCCCGGCGCAGGCCGTCGTCGGGGCGTTCGTGGCGGTGGCGGCGGTGCTCGTGGCGCGCGCCCGCCGGCGCCTGAAGGCCGTGATCCTCATGGGCGTCTCGGGCTACGGGGTCGCGGCCCTGTTCCTGCTGCACGGCGCACCGGACCTCGCCCTCACGCAGGTGCTCGTCGAGACCGTCACCCTCGTGGTGTTCGTCCTGGTGATGCGCCGGCTGCCGCCGTACTTCTCGGACCGCCCGCTGGTGGGCTCGCGCTGGGTGCGGCTCGCGATCGCGCTGTCCGTGGGGCTCACGGTCGGCGGCCTGGCCCTCGTCGTGCCGGGCGCCCGCGTGCACCCGCCCGTGTCGGTGGACTTCGCCGAGGAGGCCTACGCGTACGGCGGCGGCAAGAACATCGTCAACGTCACGCTCGTGGACATCCGCGCCTGGGACACCATGGGCGAGATCTCGGTCGTCCTGGTGGCCGCGACCGGCGTCGCCTCCCTGGTGTTCCTCCGGCGGCGCTCCGGCGCGATCTTCCGGGCCGGCGAGGCGCCCGAGCAGCGCCAGGTCTGGGGCGGCGGCGACGACCCGCTCGCCGTGGTGCGCCGGCCGGTCGAGGCCCGCAGCGCGTACCAGCCGCGCGAGTGGCTGCGCGCCGGGCGGACCCTCGCCCCGCGGCGCCGGTCCGTGGTGTTCGAGGTCGTGGTCCGGCTGCTGTTCCACACGATGATCGTGTACTCGCTGTACCTGCTGTTCTCCGGCCACAACGCGCCCGGCGGCGGGTTCGCGGCGGGCCTGGTGACCGGCATCGCGCTGATCGTCCGGTACCTGGCCGGGGGACGGTACGAGCTCGGCGAGGCGGCGCCCGTGCAGCCGGGCCTGCTGCTGGGCAGCGGGCTGTTCCTGTCCGCCGGCGTCGGGCTCGGCGCGCTGGTGTTCGGCGGCACGGTGCTGCAGTCCTGGATCCTCGAGGCGGACCTGCCGCTGCTCGGCCACGTGAAGCTCGTGACGTCGCTGTTCTTCGACGTCGGCGTGTACCTCGTGGTGGTCGGGCTGGTGCTCGACATCCTGCGCTCGCTCGGGGCGGAGATCGACCGGCAGGCCGAGGCCGAGGGCGACGCCGAGCCGGTCGGCGGGGACGCCGAGCCGGGCGAGGAGATCCGTGTGGACGCCGCCGCGGCGGGCCTCGTGGGCCACGCCGCCGCGCACGGCCCGGACGGCACGGGCGGATCCGGCGGCTCAGGCGGCCCCGGCGGCCCCGCCGCACCGACGACGCCCGGGGGGTCGCGATGATCGACATGAGCCCGAACCTCGCGCTGGTCGCGGTGATCGTCGTGCTGGTGACCGCCGGCGTCTACCTGCTGCTCGAGCGCAGCCTGTCCCGCGTCCTCATCGGCATCATCCTCATCGGCAACGGCGCGAACCTGCTGTTCCTGGTGGCCGGCGGGGCCGCGGGCCGCCCGCCGATCGTGGGCCTGGAGCCGGAGGGCCGCATGAGCGACCCGCTGCCGCAGGCCATGGTGCTGACCGCGATCGTCATCACGCTGGGCATGACGGCGTTCCTGCTCGCGATGGCGTACCGGTCGTGGCAGCTGCACCGGCACGACGAGGTGCAGGACGACGTCGAGGACCGCCGCATCGCGCGGCTCGCGGCACGGGACGAGCGCGCGTTCGAGGACGCCGACACGGAGGACACCATCACGTCGCTCGACGAGGAGGCCGCGGAGACCCGCGACGAGACCGACGAGGGCGGTCCGGTGCCCGCGGGCACCGGCGCCGAGCCGGCCACCGGTCAGCGGGAGGGCGCGTGACGGAGTACACCTGGCTGGTCCCGCTGCCCGTCGTCGTGCCGCTGTTCGGCGCGGGCCTCGCGCTCGCGCTCTACCGCAAGCCCCAGGCGCAGCGGATCATCAGCGTCGTCGCGCTCAGCATCGTGCTGGTGGCCGCCGCGTCGCTGCTGGTCCTCGTCGACGACGGCCCGCTCGTCGTCGACATCGGCAACTGGGCGGCACCGGTCGGCATCGACCTGGTGGCGGACCGGCTGTCGGCGCTCATGCTCACCGTCTCCGCGGCGGTCACCCTGTGCGTCCAGCTGTACTCGCTGGCGCAGGGTGAGGCCGACGGCGACGAGGCCGCGCCGGTGTCGATCTACCACCCGACCTACCTGATCCTGGCCGCCGGCGTCGCGAACGCGTTCCTGTCCGGCGACCTGTTCAACATCTACGTCGGCTTCGAGATCCTGCTGGCCGCCTCGTACGTGCTGCTCACGCTGGGCGGCACGGGCGAGCGGATCCGCGCGGGCAGCATCTACGTGGTCGTCGCGCTGCTGTCGTCGCTGCTGTTCCTCATCGCCATCGCGCTGACCTACGCCGCGACCGGCACCGTGAACCTGGCCCAGCTCGCCGAGCGGCTCCCGGAGATCGACCCGGACGTGCGGCTGCTGCTGCAGGTGCTGCTGCTGCTCGCGTTCGGCATCAAGGCGGCGATCTTCCCGCTGTCCGCGTGGCTGCCCGACTCCTACCCGACCGCGCCGGCGCCCGTCACCGCCGTGTTCGCGGGCCTGCTCACCAAGGTCGGCGTCTACGCGATCATCCGCACGCAGACGCTGCTGTTCCCCGAGGGCCGCATGGACGACGTGCTGCTGTGGGCGGCGCTCGCGACGATGGTCGTGGGCATCCTCGGCGCCGTCGCGCAGGACGACCTCAAGCGTCTGCTGTCGTTCACGCTCGTCAGCCACATCGGCTACATGATCTTCGGGATCGCCCTGTCGTCGCAGGCGGGGTGGGCCGCGTCGATCTACTACGTCGCCCACCACATCACCGTGCAGACCGGCCTGTTCCTGGTGGCCGGGCTCATCGAGCGCCGCGGCGGCACGACGTCGCTCGAGTCGCTCGGCGGCCTCGCCAAGATCGCGCCCGTGCTCGCGGTGCTGTTCTTCATCCCCGCGATGAACCTGGGGGGCATCCCGCCGCTGTCGGGGTTCCTCGGGAAGGTCGGGCTGCTGCAGGCCGGCGTGCAGGACGCCCGCCCGCTCGCGCTCGCGCTGGTGGTCGGGGGCGTGCTGACGTCGCTGCTGACGCTCTACGCCCTCATCAAGGCGTGGAACAAGGCGTTCTGGCAGACGCCGCCGGAGCCCCTGCCCGACGCCACCCTCCCGAAGGGCATGGTCGGCCCCGCGGCCGCCCTCGTCGCGCTCGGCCTCGGGCTGACGGTGTTCGCCGGCCCGCTGTACGGGTACGCCGAGCGGGCCGCCGCGGCGCTGGCCGACCGCGACGTGTACGTGCAGTCCGTGCTGCCCGACGGCGGCCGGGGTGAGGGCGAGTCGGCGGACGCCGCCCGGGCGGAGGCGGACGGATGAGCCTGCACCCGCGCCGGCGGCGGCTCGCCGCGCAGTGGCCCACGATGCTCTGGCTGGTCGTCGTCTGGGTGCTGCTGTGGGGCGACCTGACCGTCGCGAACGTCCTCGCCGGCGCCGTCGTGGCCGTCGCCGTGACCGGCGCGCTGCGGATGACCCCGATCGACTTCCACGGCCGGCTCCGTCCGTGGGGGCTGGTCGTCCTCGTCGCGCGGTTCGCCGGGGACCTGCTGGTCGCGTCGGTCGAGGTGTCGTGGCTCGCGCTGCGCCCGCGGCACACGCCGCGCGGCGCGGTGATCGGCGTGCAGCTGCGCAGCCACTCCGACCTATACCTCACGATGACGGCCGAGCTGTGCTCGCTGGTGCCGGGGTCGCTCGTCGTGGAGGCGCACCGGCTCACCGGCATGCTGTACCTGCACGTGCTCGACGTCGAGCAGTCCGGCGGCGTGGAGGCGGCGCGGCAGGCGGTGCTGGACCAGGAGGAGCGCGTGCTGCGGGCGTTCGCGTCGGACTCCGAGCTGCGCGACGCCGGCCTCGACCCGCACCCGCGCCGGACGGCCCGGCGCCCGGCACCCCGGACGGAGGTGGGCGCGTGACCGTCGTGTACCTGCTGTGCGCCGCGCTGCTGACCGTCGCCGGCGCCCTGGCCCTGATCCGCGCGGAGCGCGGCCCGTCGATGCTGGACCGCACGGTCGCGCTCGACATCGTGGTGACCGTCGTGGTCGCGGCCGTCGCGCTCTACGCGTCGATCGACCGGCGCACCGACGTGGTGCCCGTGCTCGTCGTGCTGTCCCTCGTCGGGTTCGTCGGCTCGGTGACCATCTCGCGGTTCGCGTCCGTGGAGCCCGAGGGCGAGGGGCGCGTGCGCAGCCGCGAGGAGATCGCGCAGGAGGAGGCCGAGCGCATCCGCGCCGAGGAGGAGGCCGAGGAGCAGCGCCGCCGGCGCCGTGCCCAGGAGGCGGACGCGCAGGTGGTGCACGACGAGGCGGCGCACGGGCACGAGGACCACGCGGACGACGAGCGCCAGGGGAGCGGACGATGAGCGCGGACACCGTCGCGGACGTCGTGGCGGCGGTCTGCCTGATCGGCGGTGCGCTGCTGGCGCTCGCGGCCGGCGTCGGCGTGCTGCGGTTCCCCGACCTGCTGTCCCGGATGCACGCCGGCACCAAGCCGCAGGTGCTCGGGCTGGTGCTGGTGCTGATCGGGCTGTCGCTGCGGCTGCGGTCCGGCGGCGCGGTGTGGGCGCTGATCCTGGTGGCGCTGTTCCAGATGCTCACGGCGCCCGTCGCGGCCCACCTGGTCGGGCGGGCGGGCTACCGCACGGGCAAGGTGCGCCGCGACCTGCTCGTCGTCGACGAGCTCACCGAGGCGCAGGAGCGCGCGTCGGAGCGCGAGGGGACGCAGGACGGGGACGAGGACGACGACCACGACGACGCGCACGGCGCCCCGGGCGCGTCCGGCCGCAGGGGCTGACCCCGGCGCCGGCCTCCGGTGCCCGCCCCGGCGGTGTGCCGTCACCGGCGGAACAGCGCCGCCCAGAGGAAGTCCTCGCCGAACGTCGCCGGGTCGCCGGACCGCATGCGGCGCAGCTCCACCTCGTCCAGCCAGCCGAACGCGCGCCGCAGGTCGTCGGTGCCGTAGGCGAGCCCACCGCCGAGCCCGCCCTCGCGGTACAGGTCGGCGTCGTCCGCCTCGGTGCCGCCGCGCCCGTCGTGCCCGGTCGCGAAGCAGGCCAGGCCGAACCGCCCGCCGGGGCGCACCGTCCGCTCCAGCAGCCCGCGGTACGTCAGCCGGCGGTGCGGCGGCAGGTGGTGGAAGCAGCCGGAGTCGTAGACCAGGTCGTACTGCTCCGCCGGCGGCTGCCACGTGAGGACGTCCGCGCGGGCGAACCGGACGTCGACGCCGGCCTCGTCGGCCCGCTCCCGTCCCCAGTCCAGCGCCGCCTGCGAGAGGTCGAGCGCGTCGACGGTGCAGCCCTGCTGCGCGAGCCAGACGGCGTTGCGGCCGGGCCCGCAGCCGAGCTCCAGCACCCGGGCGCCCGGACCGAGGGGCAGCCGGCCGTCGGCGTGCCACGCCACCAGGCTCTCGTCCGGGGCCCAGCGGAAGAACGGCACGCCCCGGCCGCGGTCGGCGTAGAACCGGTCCCAGAAGTCCGCGCCGCCCCGGTCCGACCACCGGTCGGCCTGCTCGGCGAACAGGTGGTCCATGAGGTCGAGCACGTCGTCGACGGTCTGGACACAGCGGCGTGCGGGCCGGGCTGGCGTCGCGGGCATGGCGGGCTGACCTGCGCATTCGTCGGCGAGCGGGACGCTCGAGCCTAGCGGGGCGCAGGTCGGCCGGAGGGGGACCTCCGTGCCTGGTCAGGCGTGCGGCAGGTGCCGGTTCCTGTCGACGCGCTGCACGAACTTCTTGGTCCCGCGCGTGGCGAACACCCGCGCCAGCGTCACGGCGCCGGCGGTGATCACGGAGGCCGCGACCACCTCGCCGATGCGGATGTCGTCGGCGTCGTCCTCCGGCTTCGGCGGCTTGTGGCCGACGGCGGCCTTCCAGGCGGCGTCCACGGCCTTCCCGGCGAGCCACGCGACCGCGCCCGCCACCACCAGGCCGGTGATCTTCGCGAACGTGGACTGGGTCTCCTCGTCGGCCACGGTTCCTCCTGCTGCGTCGGTGCGGTGTCGTGCGGGCGCGTGCGTGCTGCGCCCCACGCTAGCCCCGCGGGTGCCGCACCGCAGGTCACCCCGGCGCACGCAGTCGCGCGGGGGCGGCGGCAGGGGGCGTCGGGGACGGCGGTGTAGGGTCGGCCCCGAACGACAGGGGAGCGTCCCGGACCGCCGCCGCGAGGTGGCGCCCGACCGACGCTGAGAGTGCGGACGGAACCGCAGACCCTCGCACCTGATCCGGTTAGCACCGGCGTAGGGAGTCGGGATCTCAGTCGCCTCGTGTCGTCGGCACGGGTGCGGCAGCGCGCGCGGGCGGACGACGCGCGGCGACCCCCTCGGTTGCACATCGAGGAGGACGCATGGCGCGCACGCGCGCAGCACGCCGGACCATCCGGCACACCGCGGCCCTGGGGGTCGCGGCCCTGGCCCTCACGGCCTGCTCGGCCACCGGCGGGTCGCCGTCCGGCGGGTCCGCGGGCGGCGACGGCACGGCGGGCGGGTCGGTCACGCTGGTCACCCACGACTCGTTCCACGTCAGCGACGGGCTGCTCGAGCAGTTCGAGGCGGACACCGGGCTGACCGTCACGCAGGTCGCGCCCGGTGACGGCGGGGCGCTGGTGAACCAGCTCATCCTGACCAAGGACGCCCCGCTGGGCGACGTCGTCTACGGGATCGACAACACGTTCGCGTCGCGGGCGATCGACGAGGGCGTGCTGGAGCCCTACACGTCGCAGGTGCCGGCCGCGGCCGACGCGGAGCCGTACGCCCCCGACGACTCGGGGTCGCTGACCGCCGTCGACCTCGGCGACGTGTGCCTCAACGTGGACCACGCCTGGTTCGCCGACCGGGACGTCCCGGAGCCGGCGACGCTCGAGGACCTGACCGACCCCGCGTACCGGGACCTGACCGTCGTGACGAACGCGGCGACGTCCAGCCCCGGGCTGGCGTTCCTGCTGGCGACCGTCGGGGCGTTCGGCGAGGACGGCTGGCAGCAGTACTGGCGTGACCTCACGGCGAACGGCCTGAAGGTCGCGGAGGGCTGGTCGGACGCGTACTACACCGACTTCTCCGGCGGGGGCGGCGGCGGCTCCCGGCCGATCGCGCTGTCGTACGCGTCGTCGCCGCCCGAGACGATCCCCGAGGGCGGCGGCGAGCCGACCACCGGGGCGCTGCTCGGCACCTGCTTCCGGCAGGTCGAGTACGCCGGCGTCCTCGCGGGCGCGCAGAACCCCGAGGGCGCGCGCCGGCTGGTGGACTGGCTGCTGTCGGACGCGGTGCAGGCCGACATCCCCGGGTCGATGTACATGTACCCGGTGAGCTCGGCGGTGGACCTGCCGGAGGACTGGGCGCAGTGGGCGCCGCTGGCCGACGAGCCGTACACCGTGCCGCTCGACGAGATCGCGGCGAACCGGGAGACGTGGGTCCGTGAGTGGACGGACCTGGTGACGGGCTGACGTCGTGACCCGCCCGCTGACGCACCCGTCCCCGACCGGCTCCGGCCGGCCGGGGACGGGGGCGCGCGCGACCCCTCCGGAGGTCCCCGCGCCGCCCCCGGCCGCGCCCACCGCGCCCACCGCCCCCGGACGCGGCTGGGCGGTCGCGCGCGGGACGGCGTGGGCGGTGGCGGCCGCGGTGCCGCTGCTGTTCCTCGGGGTGTTCTTCGCGTGGCCCGTGCTGACGCTCGTCGGGCGCGGCCTCGTCGCCGACGGGTCGCTGGACCTGTCCGGGTTCGCGGAGGTGCTCGGGCGGCCGCGGACCTGGCGGATCGTCGGGCTGACGCTGGCGCAGGCGACCCTCGGCACGGTGATCTCGGTGCTGCTGGGCGTGCCCGGTGCGGCGGTGCTGTACCGCAGCCGGTTCCCGGGGCGGGGGGTGCTGCGCGCGCTCGTCACCGTGCCGTTCGTGCTGCCGACCGTCGTGGTGGGGGTGGCGTTCCGGGCGCTGCTGCGCGACAACGGGCCGCTCGGGTTCCTGCACCTCGACGGGACGTTCGCCGCGATCGTCGCGGCGCTGGTGTTCTTCAACTACGCGGTGGTCGTGCGGACCGTCGGGGGCCTGTGGGAGCGCCTGGACCCTCGGCCCGAGCAGGCCGCCCGGTCGCTCGGCGCGTCGCCCGCGCGCGCGTTCCTCACCGTGACGCTGCCCGCGCTGACCCCCGCCCTCACGTCCGCCGCGTCGCTGGTGTTCCTGTTCTGCGCGACGGCGTTCGGGACGGTGCTGGTGCTCGGCGGGATGCGGTTCGGCACCGTCGAGACGGAGATCTGGATCCAGACCACCCAGTTCCTGGACCTGCGGGCCGCCTCGGTGCTGTCGGTGGTGCAGGTGGTGGTGGTCGTCGCCGCGCTCGCCGTGGCCGGCCGCGCGCGGGCCCGGCGGGAGCGCGCGCTGTCGCTCGTCGACACGCCCGTCCGGGCGGTCGGCCGCCCGCACCCCCTGCCGGCGGTCGTCACGGCGGTGGTGCTGGTGCTGCTCGCCCTGCCGCTCGCCGCGCTGGTGCTCGGGTCGTTGCGCACCGGCGACGGCTGGGGGCTGGACCACTACCGCGCGCTGGGCACCACCGGCGGCCGGAACGCGCTGACGGTCACGGTCTGGGAGGCGCTCGGCAACTCGCTGCGGGTGGCCGTCGACGCGACGGTGCTGGCCCTGGTGGTGGGCTGCCTGGTCGCCCTGCTGGTGTCGCGGCGCCCCCGGCGGCCGGCCGCGCGGCGGGCCGTGGGGGTGCTGGACGGCGTGTTCATGCTGCCGCTGGGCGTCTCCGCGGTGACGGTCGGCTTCGGCGCGCTGCTCACGCTCGGGCACCCCTTCGGCATCGCGACCGACCTGCGCGCCACCGGCGTGCTGGTGCCCGTCGCGCAGGCGGTCGTCGCGGTGCCGCTCGTCGTCCGGACGGTGCTGCCCGTGCTCCGCGCCGTCGACCCGCGGCTCCAGGAGGCGGCCCGGACGCTGGGCGCCGGGCCCGGCCGCGTGCTGGCGACGGTGGACGGGGCGCTCGCGGCGCGCTCCGTCGGCCTCGCGGTGGGGTTCGCGTTCGCGGTGTCGCTCGGGGAGTTCGGGGCGACGTCGTTCCTGGCGCGACCGGACCGCCCGACGCTGCCCGTCGTGGTCTTCCGGCTGATCGGCCAGCCGGGTGCGGACAACTACGGCATGGCGCTGGCGGCCGGGGTCGTGCTGGCCGTGCTGACGGCGGGGGTGATGGCGGTCGCGGAGCGGCTGCGCGGGCCGGTGGGAGGAGAGCTGTGACGGACGGGCTGGCGGTACGGGACCTCGAGGTGCGGTACCCGGGGGCGACGCGGGGCGCGGCCGGGGTGACGGCGGTCGCGGGGGTCGACCTGGACGTGCCGCAGGGGCAGGTGCTCGCCCTGCTGGGCCCGTCGGGCTGCGGGAAGTCGTCGCTGCTGCGCGCCGTGGCCGGGCTCGAGCCGCCGACGGCCGGCCGGGTGCTGTGGGACGGGCAGGACCTGGCGTCCGTGCCGGTGCACCGGCGGGGGTTCGGCCTGGTGTTCCAGGACGGTCAGCTGTTCCCGCACCGCGACGTCGCCGGCAACGTCGGGTACGGGCTGCGGGACGTCGGCCGCGCCGAGCGCACCGCCCGGGTGGCGGAGCTGCTGGACCTCGTGGGCCTGCCCGGCTACGGCCCGCGGCCGGTGGCGACGCTCTCCGGCGGGGAGCGGCAGCGGGTCGCCCTCGCGCGGTCGCTGGCCCCGCGCCCCCGGCTGCTCCTGCTGGACGAGCCGCTCTCGGCCCTCGACCGGTCGCTGCGCGAGCGGCTCGCCGACGACCTGCGGCGGGTGCTGGTGACCACCGGGACGACCGCGCTGTTCGTCACGCACGACCAGGACGAGGCGTTCGCCGTGGCGGACCGGGTCGCGGTGATGGCGGCGGGCCGGCTGCTGCAGGTCGCGCCGCCGGAGGAGCTGTGGCACCGCCCCGCCGGGCGGGAGGTCGCGGAGTTCCTGGGGTACCGGACGTTCCTCGCCGCCGCGGACTGGGGCTCGGCGGCCCCGCCGGCCGACGGCCCGCTGCTGGCGGGGACGCTCGCCGTGGCGCCGGGCGGCTGGCGCGTGCTGGCCCCGGGGGAGTCCGCGGGGGAGGGTGCTCCGGTGCGGGACGCGCGGGTCACCGGGCGCCGCTCCCGCCGCGGTCGCCTGGAGCTCGTCGCGGTCATCGAGCCGGAGGGCGTGGCGGTGGCCGCGACGCCGGCGCACGGCGGCGCACCCGCGGACGGCGCGCGCGTGCGGGTGGCGGCCGACGAGGGGTCGGTGGCGGTGCTCGGCGGCTGACGTGCACCGGTCCCGGGCGCGTGGTGGCGCCCGTGGCGGCGGCGCCGGGATCCTGTAGTCCTGCTACGGAATCGTGCGGCGGCGCTACCGGGCGGTAGCGTCACGCCATGCCGTGGCTGGAGATCATCGGGTGGACCGGGTCCGTCCTCGTCGTCGTGTCCCTCATGCAGGCCCGCGTGCTGCGGTTCCGGTGGATGAACTTCGCCGGCTCCGTGGTCGCCGCCGGCTACAACGCCGTGGTCGGGATCTGGCCGTTCGCCGCCATGAACGGCGTCATCGCGGTCATCGACGCCTACTGGCTGTGGCGGCTCACCCGCGAGCGGCACGACGCGGACGTCTACCAGGTGGTGCCCGTCGGCCCGCGCGACGACTACCTGCGGCACGTGCTCGGCGTGCACGCCGCCGACATCGCCCGGTACTACCCGTCGTTCGCGCTCGACGACCCCGGCGCGCGGTGGGCGTACCTCGTGCTGCACGGCGACGAGACGGTCGGCGTCGTCGTCGTGCGCGACGCCGGCGAGGGGGTCGGCGAGGTGCAGCTCGACTACGTGACGCCCCGGTTCCGCGACTTCGCGCCCGGCGAGTTCGTGTACCGCCGCAGCGGGGCGTTCGCGGGCGCTGGCCTGCGCTCCCTGGTGGTCGTCGACGACGCGCAGGACTCCGGCGACTACCTCCGCCGCGTCGGCTTCACCCAAGAAGCGGGCCGCTGGCGCCGCGAGGTCGCCCCCGCCACCCCCTGACCCCCGCCCGCCCCGCCCCGCCCCATCCCGTCCGGTCCCGTCCGCCGAGGTCGGCAGTCCCAGGCGAGTTCGGCAGCTCCAGGTGCCGAACTCGCACACGAAGTGCCGACCTCGCGCACGAGCTGCCGACCTCGCCGGAGGGGGCGGGCGGCGGCCGGGGCGGCGTGTGCCTAGGATGAGTTCGGACGTCCGAACTTGGAGGTACGGTGACCGCCACACAGGATCGCGCCGCGGTGTCGCGCGGGCGCGTGCTGCCGCTGCTGGGCCCGGCGTTCGTCGCCGCGATCGCGTACGTCGACCCGGGGAACGTCGCCGCGAACCTCACGGCCGGCGCCCGGTACGGCTACCTCCTGCTGTGGGTGCTGGTCGCCGCGAACGCCATGGCCGTGCTGGTGCAGTACCAGTCGGCGAAGCTCGGCATCGTCACCGGGGAGTCGCTGCCGGGGCTGCTCGGCCGGCGGATGCGACGCGGGCCCCGGCTGGCGTTCTGGGCGCAGGCGGAGGTCGTGGCCGCCGCGACGGACATCGCCGAGGTCGTGGGCGGCGCCATCGCGCTGCACCTGCTGTTCGGCCTCCCGCTCGTCGCGGGCGGCCTCGTGGTCGGCGTGGTGTCGATGCTGCTGCTGGCCACGCAGGACCGGTACGGCCAGCGGCGGTTCGAGCGGCTCGTCGTCGCGCTGCTGGTGGTCATCGTCGTCGGGTTCCTCGGCGGCCTGCTGCTGGGGCCGCCCGACCCCGCGGGCATGCTCGCCGGGCTCGCCCCGCGGTTCGCGGGCACCGACTCGGTGCTCCTGGCGGCGTCGATGCTGGGCGCCACGGTGATGCCGCACGCGATCTACGTGCACTCGGCGCTGAGCCGGGACCGGTTCGGCCGGACGCCGGCGCCCGAGCTGCGCGCCGGGCTGCTGCGCGCCACGCGCTGGGACGTGGGCACGGCGCTCGGCGTCGCCGGGACGGTCAACATCGGGCTGCTCCTGCTGGCGGCGGCCAACCTGCGCGGCGTCGAGGGCACGGACACGATCGAGGGCGCGCACGCGGCGATCAGCGGCGCGCTCGGCGGCGGGGTCGGCGTGGTGTTCGCGGTCGGGCTGCTCGCCTCGGGCCTCGCCTCGACGTCCGTGGGCTGCTACGCGGGTGCGGCCGTCATGGAGGGCCTCATCCACCGCCGGGTGCCGCTGCTGCTCCGGCGCGCGATCACGCTGGTCCCGGCGCTGGTGCTGCTGGCGCTCGGGGCCGACCCGACGTGGACGCTGGTGGTGAGCCAGGTGGTGCTGTCGTTCGGCATCCCGTTCGCCGCGGTACCGCTGGTGCGGCTCAACCGGGACCGGGGGCTGCTGGGCGCGCACGCCAACGGGCCGCGGCTGCAGGCGGTGCTGGTCGTCGTCGTGGCCCTGGTGGTGGCGCTGAACCTCGCCCTGCTGGTGCTGCTGGCGACGGGGGCCTGAGTAGTCGGAGCGCGACTCCCGGAACCCGCCGCGACCTGCGGCGACGCGGGGACGTCGCGGGCCCCGACCGACCCCGCGGACCGGGCCGGAGGGGCGGACGGGCCCCGGGCGGGTGCCGTTGACGCCGGGCGCGGCGAGATTTTCGGAGCGGCGGTACGGGAATCTATCCGTAGCGGCGCTACCATGAGCGGCGTGACCAGCGGCGACGGGCGGACCCTGCGGGCCGTGGCGACCCGGGCGCGCGTCGCGCAGGCCGCGACGCGGCTGTTCCTGGCCGACGGCTACGGCCCCACCACCATCACGGCCGTCGGGCGTGCCGCCGGGGTCGGCGTCCAGACCGTCTACTACTCGTACCCCACCAAGGCGGACATCCTGGTCGGCTGCCTCGACCACGCGGTGGACGGCGCGGACCGCCGGGACGCGCAGCGCGACCTGGCCGACCAGGCCTGGGTCCGCGCGGTCGTCGCCGAGGCCGACCCGGCGCGGCGCGTGTTCCTGCACGTGCGCGGGTTCGCCGAGCTGCTCGGCCGGGCCGCGGGCGTGCAGGACCTCGTGCGCTCCGCCGCCCCGGGCGACGCGGTGCTGCGGGACGCGTGGGAGCGCGACGAGACGCGGCGGCGGGCGGTGCACGGCCTGCTGGTCGACGCGCTGGTGGCCGACGGGTCGCTGCGCCCCGGGCTGGAGCCGCTGCACGCCGTCGACCTGCTCACGCTGCTGCTCGGCCCCGAGCCGTGGAACGCGCTGGTGCGCCGCGGCGGCTGGAGCGCGCTCGCGTGGGCGCGCTGGGCGCACGGCGCGCTGCTCGCGGACCTCGTGCCCTCCCGGTGGGAACCCGGCGCCTGACCGCCGCCGCGCCCCGGGCCCTCACCAGGCCGAGCGGGCGTAGTCCTTGAGGAAGCAGCCGTACAGGTCCTCGCCGGCCTCGCCCCGCACGATCGGGTCGTACACGCGCGCCGCACCGTCCACCAGGTCGAGCGGCGCGTGGAACCCCTCCTCGGCCAGCCGCACCTTCGTGGGGTGCGGCCGCTCGTCGGTGATCCACCCGGTGTCGACGGCGGTCATGAGGATGCCGTCGGCGAGCATCTCGCCCGCGCTCGTGCGCGTCAGCATGTTGAGCGCGGCCTTGCTCATGTTGGTGTGCGGGTGGCCCGGGCCCTTGTAGCCCCGGGCGAACACGCCCTCCATCGCGGAGACGTTGACGACGTACGTCCGGCGCGCCGGCGACGCCGCGAGGGCGGGCCGCAGCCGGCTGATGAGGATGAACGGCGCCGTCTGGTTGCACAGCTGCACCTCGAGCAGCTCCATCGGGTCGACGTCTTCGACCGTCGCGACCCAGGAGTTCGTCTCCGCGACGTCGGGGATCAGCCCGCCGGCGTCGATCGACGTCCCCGCCACCAGCCGCTCGAGGCTCGCCGCCTCGGCGGTGAGGGACTGCGCGGTCAGCGCCTCCGCGGCGGCGCGCCCGGCCCGCTCGATCGCCAGGGCCGGGCTGCTCAGCTCGCTGACCGACCCCGCCAGCGCACGCGGGTGGGCGTCGCTGGTCCGGCCGAACGTCGTGATCATCCGCGCGGCGTCGGTGTCCAGCGGGGCGTCCTCGGCCTCGGCGATCCGCGCGTACGCCCCCGGCGACCGCCGCACCGTCTGCGCGGCGTTGTTGATGAGGACGTCCAGAGCCCCCTGGGCGGCGACGTGGTCGGCGAGCGCGACCACCTGCGCCGGGTCGCGCAGGTCGATGCCCACGACGTGCAGCCGGTCGATCCAGTCGGCGGAGTCGTCCATCGCGCGGAACCGGCGGACGGCGTCCTGGGGGAACCGGGTGGTGATCGTCAGGTCCGCGCCGTCACGCAGCAGCCGCAGCGCGATGTACATGCCGATCTTCGCCCGGCCGCCCGTCAGCAGCGCGCGGCGGCCGGTGAGGTCCGTGCGCGCGCCCCGCTTGGCGTGGTGCAGCGCGGCGCACTCCGGGCAGAGCTGGTGGTAGAACGCGTCGACCACCGTGTAGTCCTGCTTGCAGACGTAGCAGGCGCGCGGCCGCAGCAGCGTCCCGGCGATCGCGCCGGTGGCCGACGACGTGATCGGGATGCCGGCGGTCTCGTCGTCGATGCGGCCGGGGCTGCCGGTCGCGGTGGCGGCGACCACGGCGGCGTCGGCCTCCGCGACCAGGCGGCGCTTCTCCCCGCGGCGGTGCTTCTTCGCGGCCTTGAACATGGCGGACGCGGCGCGCCGGGCGGCGGCGTGCTGCGGGTGCGTCTGCGGGAGGGCAGCGACCTGGTCGGCCACCCGCAGGAACGTCGCGAACTCCGCGGGGTCGACGCCGGGCACGGCGGGGTCCGTGCCGTCGCCGGGTGCGTCCGGGTGCTGCGGGGGCGTGGTCGTCTGCGCGCTCATAGCGCCGTCCGTCCTCGGGTGGGGGAAGGGCGCCGCGGTCGCGCGGGGCCCGGAGGATCGTACGCGGCGCGCGCTGCCGGCACCCAGACGGGGCCGTCGTGCCGCCGGGGTCCCGACGTCGCGGGCACCGGCCGGGGACCGGCGTGACGCGCCGCCCCCGGGACGGGGGACACTGGGAGGCAGCAACCGTCAGCGCAGCACCACCGCAGCACCACGAGGAGTCACCGTGCCCCAGGGAACCGTCCGCTGGTTCGACGCCGAGCGAGGGTTCGGCTTCCTCGCCCTCGGTGACGACGCCGAGGACCTCTTCGTCCACGCGTCCGAGATCGTCGGCCAGGACGGCACCCGCTCGCTCCGCGAGGGCCAGGCCGTGGAGTTCGAGGTCGGCGAGGGCGACCGCGGTCCGCAGGCCCGGCAGGTGCGGGTGACCGGCGACGTCGCGGCAGACGCGGCGCTCGGGGTGCTGGGCACGGTGGCCTGGTACGAGCCCGCGAAGGGCTACGGGTTCCTCACGCCCGACGGCGGCGACGCGCAGATCTTCGTGCACAGCTCGGCGATCGTCGGGGGCGGTGTGATCACGGAGGGCCAGCGCGTCGCGTTCCTCGTCGTCGAGGGGGAGAAGGGGCCGCAGGCCGACCACCTGCTGCCGCTCGGCGCGGACGCGGCCGCGGGACCGGGCCGCGCCGCGGCGACGGACGACGGCGCCGACGGCACCGTGACCTGGTACGACGCGGGCAAGGGCTTCGGCTTCATCACCCCCGACTCCGGGGAGCAGGACGTGTTCGTGCACGCGCGCTCGCTGCACGGCGACCTGACCGAGCTCGTCGAGGGCGACCGGGTGAGCTACCGCGCCTCGGAGGGCGAGAAGGGCCTGCAGGCCCAGGGCGTCCGGCTGGTCGGCGGCCCGTCCCGAGGCGGCCGCGGCGGTCGCGGCGGGTCGGACCGGCGCGACCCCGGCCGGGGCCCGGCGCCGTCCCGCGGCCCGCAGCGCGGCGGCCAGGGCGTCGTCGCGCGCTACGACGCGGAGCGCGGCTTCGGGTTCATCACGCCGGACGACGGCGGTCCGGACCTGTTCGTGCACGTGTCGGTCGTGCGGGACGGCGAGGAGCTCTACGAGGGCGACCGGGTGCGGTACCAGGTGCGCCAGAGCGACCGGGGCCCCCAGGCGGACCGGGTCGACCTGCTCTGACCGGTCGGAGGTCACCGGCCCGCCGGGGCGGTGACCTCCCCGGGCACGTGGCGCAGCAGGTCGCCCGGCTGGCAGTCGAGCACCGCGCAGAGCGCGTCCAGGGTGCTGAACCGCACGGCCCGGGCGCGGCCGTTCTTGAGCACGGCGAGGTTCGCCGGCGTGATGCCCACCCGGTCGGCCAGCTCCCCGACGGACATCTTGCGGCGGGCGAGCATGACGTCGACGTCGACCACGATCGGCATCAGATGACCTCGTCGAGCTCGGCGCGCAGCGTGGTGGCGGTGGTGTCGAGCGCGACGGCCTGCGCCAGCAGCGCGCGCATGACGAGGACGACCAGCGCGCCGCCGCCGATGCCGATCGCGACGACGCCGAGGGCCAGCACGATCCCGGGGGGCACGGCCTCGCCCGGCGCGAGCAGGACGCCGAGCAGCACCACGAGGCCGGCGGCGACGGCCAGGGCGCCGATGACGACGTCGACCCAGCGGAACGCCGAGCGGCTGAACACGGTCCCGGTGCGGACCATCGTCAGCAGCCGCCACAGGCAGACGAGCACGACCTCCACCGTGGCGACGCCGAGCACGCCGATGACGACCACCGGCCAGCGCAGGTGCACGACGTCCGGGCCGCCCTCGGCGATGTCGACGCCGAGCAGCGGGATGAGCACGGCCTGGAAGAACAGCATCCCGGCGAGCAGCAGGACGATCACCACCCGCAGGAGGCGTCGGACGAGCTGGGGCATGGCGACTCCTCTCGGTGCCCGACGCGCGCGCCAGGCTATCGACAAACGATAGCATTCGATCGTTGGACGGTGGGGTGGGTGGCCGTGGACGGTGTCGGTGGCCGGGTGTAGACATCGGGTAGCGGCCGGCGAGGGGCGCGACCGTGCGCGAGCGGAGGGGGACGCGGTGGTGACCGAGTTCGTGGACGAGGACCTGCGGGGGGCGAGGTTCGTCCGGAGCACGCTGTCCGGGGCGGTGCTGCGCGGGGTCGACGTGGACGGGGCCGACCTCGACGCGCCGTGGCTCGGCGAGGGGAGGTTCCTCGTCAACGGCGTGGACGTGGCGCCGCTGGTGGAGGCCGAGCTGGACCGGCGGTTCCCCGGCCGGGCGCTGCGCCAGGCCCAGGACCCCGAGGGGCTGCGTGCCGCCTGGGCGGCGGTCGAGCGGGCGTGGGACGGGGCCGTCGAGCGTGCCGCCGCGATGCCGCCCGGCACCGTGGACCTGCAGGTGGACGGCGAGTGGTCGTTCTCGCAGACCCTGCGGCACCTGGTGATGGCGACCGACACGTGGTTGCGCGGCGCGGTGCTCGGGATCGAGCGGCCGTACCACCCGGTCGGGCAGCCGAACGTCGAGTACGCCACCGACGGGCACGACCCCGCCGTGTTCTCCGAGGCGTCGCCGACGTTCGAGCGGGTGCTGGCCGTGCGGGCCGAGCGCCAGGCGATGGTCCGCGACCACCTCGCCTCCGTCACCCCGGAGGACCTGGCCGGCACGCGGCCGAACCCGTGGGGGCCCGACCACCTCGAGACGGTGCTGTCCTGCCTGCACACGATCCTCGACGAGGAGTGGTCGCACCTGCGGTTCGCGCTGCGGGACCTGGACGCGCTCGCGGCGCGCCGCACCGACGCCGACCCGGCCTGACGGCTCCGGCCGCGCGGCTGGTCCGGCCGGGTGAGGCCGCGTCGGTCCGGTCTCGTCGTGCGCGGTCGGGCGCGTCAGGCGCCGGGCGACGCCGCCGGCCCACCCGAGGCGGTCACGGGCTCCTCGTCCGGCTCGGTCGCGGCCGCGCGCGTCAGCAGCACCCGGCCCACCCCGGCGACGACGAGGCCCGACACGACGACGCTCAGCAGCGCGACCCGCAGGCTCGAGGCGTCCGCGATCACGCCCACCACGGTCGGCGACACCAGGAACCCGACGCGCAGCAGCCAGCTGACGACGGTCAGGCCGACGCCGGCGGGCAGGCCGGGCAGCTCGTCCGCGGTGTGCATGACGGCGGGCACGAGCGTCGCGACGCCGAGACCCGCGAGGGCGAACCCGGCGAGCGTCGTCGCCAGTGACGGCACGGCGAGCATCCCGCCGGCCCCGACCGCGATCGCGAGGCCGCCGACGCGCGCGACGCGCCGCTGCCCGAACCGGTCGACGACCCGGTCTCCGGTGAGCCGGCCGACGGTCATCGCGACCTGGAGGGCGACGAACGCCAGCCCGGCGGCGGCCGCGCCGGTGCCGACCTCCGTGCGCAGGTACAGGGCGCCCCACGAGGACCCGGCGTCCTCGACGAACGCGCCGCAGGCGGCGAGCACGCCGAGCGCGGCGAGCAGGAGGACGGCGTGGCCCGCGACGCGCCGCCGGGGCGCCGGTGCGGGGGCGTCGGCCGCGGGCGCGTCGGCTGCGGCGCCGGCCGTGGCCCGCTCGGCGTCCTCGGGCCCGCGCAGCAGGAACCGGTGCGCGACGACGGCGACGACCGCGAACACCGCGGACGTCGTGGCGATGTGCGCGGGCAGCGGCACGCCGAGCCCGGCGGCGGCCGACCCGACCAGCCCGCCGAGCACCGCGCCGACGCTCCACAGGCCGTGGAACGCGTTGACGATGGAGCGCCCGTAGAGCCGCTGCACCCGGAACCCGTGCGCGTTCTGCGCGACGTCGATCACGGCGTCGAGGGCGCCCGCGAGCAGGAGCAGCCCGGCCAGCGCGGCCCAGCTCCCGGCGAGCGGCACCAGCGCCACGGCGACCGCGAGCGTGACCAGGCCGGACGACGCGACGGCGGCCGACCCGAGGCGCTGGATCAGCAGCGGCGCGAGCAGCCCGGCCAGCAGGGCGCCGAGCGGCATCGCGGCGATCGCGGTGCCGAGCGCGGCGTTGCTCAGGCCGAGGTCGGCCTTCACCTCGGGCAGCCGCGGCACGAGGTTCGCGTACAGCACGGCGTTGACCAGGAACACCATCGAGACGGCGACGCGGGCGCGCCGGGCGACCGGCGTCACGACGGCTGCTGAGGGTGCTGCGGGGGAGGCGGGCATGGGGCTCCGGCGGTGGGTCCGGGTGCCGGCGTCGGCGCCCGCGGTCGGGGTGCGTCGTCGAGCGTACACACGATGTGTACGCTCGTACACATGAGCGATCGCGACTACTTCGCCGGCGACCCGCGCACCAACCGCGAGCGGATGCTCGCCGGTGACCTGTACATCGCGGACGACCCGGAGAGCGAGCGCATCGCGCGCCGGGCGACCGTCCTGGTCGAGGAGTACCGGCTGGCCGTGATCGCGGCCGACGACGCCCGCGCCCGCCGCGTGCTGACGGACCTGCTCGGCTCGCTCGGCGAGGGCGCGTTCATCAAGCCGCCGCTCGCCGTCGACTACGGGGAGAACCTCCACGTGGGCGCCCGGACGTTCGTGAACTCCGGCCTCACGGCGCTCGACGTCGCGACGATCACCATCGGCGAGGACTGCCAGATCGGCCCGGACGTGCAGCTCCTGACCCCCACGCACCCCCTCGACCCGCAGCCGCGGCGCGACAAGCTCGAGGCCGCCGAGCCGATCACGCTCGGGGACAACGTCTGGCTGGGCGGCGGCGTCATCGTCTGCCCCGGGGTGACCATCGGGGACGACACGGTGGTCGGGGCCGGCGCCGTCGTCACGCGGGACCTGCCGGCGGGCGTCGTGGCCGTCGGGAACCCGGCGCGCGTGGTGCGGCGCCTCGACGAGCCCCGTGAGCAGGTCTGAGGTGGCCGCCGCCGGGCAGCCCCGCAGGCGCCGGCACGACCCCGACCGGCGCGACCGCATCGTCGAGGCGTGCCTGGAGGTCATCGGCGCGGAGGGCGTCGCGGGCACCTCGGCCCGCCGGATCGCGGCCGCCGCGGACGTCCCGCTCGGCTCGATCACCTACCACTTCGCCGACGTGGACGCGCTGCTGCACGAAGCGTTCGAGCGGTTCGCCCGGCGCGTGAGCGACCGGTTCGAGGCCGCGATGGCCGGCGCCGCGACCCTCGACGAGGCACGCGACGCCGTCGTCCGCCTGATCGGCACGGACGTGCTCACCGACCCCCGCGAGCTCGTCCTCACCCACGAGCTCTACACGCTGGCCGCCCGCGACCCGCGGTACCGGCGCCTCACGCACGCCTGGATGGCGCGCAGCCGCGCCGCGCTCGAGCGGCACTTCGACCCGCCGACCGCCCGGCTGCTGGACGCGCTCATCGAGGGGCTGTCGATCCACCGTGCGCTGGACACCGAGCCGCACGACATCGCCGAGGTGGAGCGCGCGGTGGCGCTGGTGACCCGGAGGCCGGCTCCTCCCGCGGGGTGACGCCGACCGGACCCTTCGGTGGTGCCGGGCGGGTGGGAGGACCGGCCCGGGAGCCGATGCCCCGGGGTGCCGCCGCTTCCTAGCGTCGAGGGCATGACGAGCCTGACCAGCGACAGCGTCCCCACCCACCTCTCGAGCACGCGGCGGCACGCGGCCACGCTCGCCCTCGCCGCCCTCGCGGTGGTCGTCGCGGCGGGGCTCGCGCTGCAGGGGTTCGGGCCGGGTGGCGGGCGCGGCGCCGGCACCTCGCAGAACGGCTGGCCCGAGATCACGTCCGGCGACGACCCCCGACTCGTGCGTCTCCCCTGGGTGACGGGCCGGGTCCTGGGCGGCGACGTCGCCACCGTCCTCGGGTACGTCGCCGAGCGGTTCGACTCCGAGGTGGAGCCCGTCGACGCCGACGCCTCGTGGGGCTGGGCCCACCGCCCGGTCCGCGGCCGGGAGGTCCTGTCCAACCACGCCTCCGCCACGGCGATCGACCTCAACGCCCCGCTCCACCCGATGGGCGTGCGCGGCACGTTCACGGACGAGCAGGTCGCGGCGATCCGGTCGATCCTCGCGGACGTCGCGCCCGCGGTCGCGTGGGGCGGCGACTACGCCGACCGGCCCGACGAGATGCACCTGGAGATCGTCGGGGCCCCGGACGTGGTGGCGGAGGTCGCGGCGCGGCTGCGGGGGTGAGCGCGCGTCAGCGGCCGGTGGGTGCCTCCAGCTCGGCCGTGCGGCCGACGAGCGCGGGCGGGGTCCGTCCGGCCCCGGGCGTGTGCGGGTTGCGTGCGAGGTCCACGTCTCACCAGCTCTCAGCCTGTATCAGAAGGTCCCTGAGATGCGCTGACAGGCCCTGATCGCGACTGGGGACCGCGTGCGAGCCGGGCCGCGACCTTCCCCTCAGCCCTCCGTCCCCGCGGCGCCCACACCGAGACACCAGGACACGCCCGGGGGTTCAGCCGCCGGCTCGGCGTGTCCTGGACTCTCGATCCCGCGAGGCCCCCGCGCGGCCGGCGCTCGCCTGCTTCGCTCGGGGAATGCCCCGCCACGCCGCAGAGTTGAGCCATGTGGACTCAAGTTCGCGCCCGCCGAGTTGCCACAGCGCCCGGGGCGGCGCAGACTTGAGTGCAGCAGGCTCAAGGCGACCGGCCCCGCTCCGGGGTGCGCGGCGCCGGACCCACGCAGCACGACGAAGGAGCGACAGACATGGCACGAGCAGTCGGCATCGACCTGGGCACCACCAACTCCGTGGTCGCCGTCCTCGAGGGCGGGGAGCCCACGGTCATCGCCAACGCGGAGGGCGCCCGCACGACCCCGTCGGTCGTCGCGTTCTCCAAGACCGGCGAGGTCCTCGTCGGTGAGGTCGCCAAGCGGCAGGCCGTCACGAACGTCGACCGCACCATCGCGTCCGTCAAGCGCCACATGGGCACGGACTGGACGACCGAGATCGACGACAAGAAGTACACCGCGCAGGAGATCTCCGCCCGCGTGCTCGGCAAGCTCAAGCGCGACGCCGAGGAGTACCTGGGCGAGCCCGTCACCGACGCGGTCATCACCGTCCCGGCGTACTTCAACGACGCCGAGCGCCAGGCGACGAAGGACGCGGGCCAGATCGCCGGCCTCAACGTCCTGCGCATCGTCAACGAGCCGACCGCGGCGGCCCTGGCCTACGGCCTGGAGAAGGGCAAGGAGGACGAGCTGATCCTCGTCTTCGACCTCGGCGGCGGCACGTTCGACGTCTCCCTGCTCGAGGTGGGCAAGGACGACGACTTCTCGACCATCGAGGTCCGGGCGACCTCCGGCGACAACCGCCTCGGCGGCGACGACTGGGACAGCCGGATCGTCGACTGGCTGGTCGGCCAGGTGAAGAACTCGACCGGCGTCGACCTGGCGAAGGACAAGATCGCCGTCCAGCGCCTGCGCGAGGCGGCCGAGCAGGCCAAGAAGGAGCTGTCGTCCGCGACCAGCACCAACATCAGCCTGCAGTACCTCTCGATGAGCGAGAACGGCCCCATCCACCTGGACGAGAAGCTCACCCGGGCGCAGTTCCAGCAGATGACGGCCGACCTGCTCGAGCGGACCAAGGCGCCGTTCCACGCGGTCATCCGCGACGCGGGCATCAAGGTCTCGGACATCGACCACGTGGTGCTCGTCGGCGGCTCCACCCGCATGCCGGCCGTGGCCGACGTCGTGCGCGAGCTGACCGGCGGCAAGGAGCCCAACAAGGGCGTCAACCCGGACGAGGTCGTGGCCGTCGGCGCCGCGCTGCAGGCCGGCGTCATCAAGGGCGACCGCAAGGACGTCCTGCTGATCGACGTGACCCCGCTGTCCCTCGGCATCGAGACCAAGGGCGGCGTGATGACCAAGCTCATCGAGCGCAACACGGCCATCCCGACCAAGCGCAGCGAGATCTTCTCGACCGCCGAGGACAACCAGCCGTCCGTGCTGATCCAGGTGTTCCAGGGCGAGCGTGAGTTCGCGCGGGACAACAAGCCGCTCGGCACGTTCGAGCTGACCGGCATCGCGCCGGCCCCGCGCGGCGTCCCGCAGATCGAGGTCACCTTCGACATCGACGCGAACGGCATCGTGCACGTGTCCGCCAAGGACCGCGGCACCGGCAAGGAGCAGTCGATGACGATCTCCGGCGGCTCCGGCCTGCCGAAGGACGAGATCGACCGCATGGTCAAGGAGGCCGAGGCGCACGCCGCCGAGGACAAGAAGCGTCGTGAGGAGGCCGAGACCCGCAACTCCGCGGAGCAGCTCGTCTACTCCACGGAGAAGCTGCTCGCCGACAACGACGACAAGCTGTCCGACGACGTGAAGACCGAGGTGAAGTCGGCCGTCGACGACCTGAAGAAGGCGCTCGAGGGCGAGGACGTCGCGGAGGTCCAGGCGAAGCAGGCCGCCCTGGTGACCGCCAGCCAGAAGATCGGCGAGGCGCTGTACTCGGCGAACCAGCAGGCCCCCGCGGGCGACGCCCCGGCGGACGGCGCGGCCGACTCCGGCGCGTCGGCGCAGGACGACGACGTGGTGGACGCCGAGATCGTCGACGACGAGGGTGACAAGAAGTGACCGACGAGCCGACCCCGCAGGGGCGTGACCCGGAGGACGCCCCGCGCGTGACCGACAAGCGCCGCATCGACCCGGAGACGGGCGAGCTGCGCGAGCCGACGCCCGAGGAGGCGGTCCTGGCCGAGGCCGAGGAGGCCGCGACCGCCGCCGAGGAGGCCGTGGTGCTGGAGGGGCTGGTCGAGGCGCAGAAGCTGGCGGCCGAGCGGCTGGACGAGCTCCAGCGCCGGAACGCCGACTACTACAACCTCGAGCAGCAGTACTCGGCGTACGTGAAGCGGTCGAAGTCCGAGGCCCTCACGGCCCGGGACCAGGGCGTGGCCGCCGTCGCCGAGGCGCTCATCAGCGTGCTCGACGACATCGAGCTGGCGCGCCAGCACGGCGACCTGGTCGGCCCGTTCGCGTCGATCGCGGAGAAGCTCGAGGGCACCCTCGGGCGGTTCGGGATCGAGCGCTACGGCGCGGCCGGCGAGCCGTTCGACCCGACGGTGCACGAGGCGCTCATGCACGGGCACTCGGCCGACGTCTCCGAGCCGACCGTGCAGCAGGTGCTGCAGCCGGGCTACCGCATGGGCGAGCGCATCATCCGCGCCGCCCGGGTGGCGGTCGTCGACCCGGAGGCGTGACGAGCAGGATGAGGGCCCGGCCGCGTGACCGCGCGGCCGGGTCCCGCCCGGCCCGGGCCCTGACGCGGGCCCGGACCGGTGGAGCAGAGCGGAGGGAGGCGTCGTGAGCGGGCAGGACTGGCTGGAGAAGGACTTCTACGCCGTGCTGGGCGTCCCCAAGGACGCCGACGCGGCCGCGATCAAGAAGGCGTACCGCAAGCTCGCCCGCACCATGCACCCGGACCACAACCCCGGGGACGCGGTCGCGGAGGCCAAGTTCAAGGAGGTCGGCGAGGCGTACGCCGTGCTGTCCGACCCCGAGCAGCGGCAGCAGTACGACCAGCTGCGGGCCATGGCGGGCGGTGCGCGGTTCCGCGCGGGTGCCGGTGGCCCGGGTGGCGCGCAGGCGGGCGGGTTCGAGGACCTGTTCGGCGGCGTGTTCACCGGCGGCGGCGGGTCGCGCGTGCGGTTCCCGCAGGGCGGCGGCGGTGCGGCGGGCGGCGGCGCGGGCGGTGCCGGCGGGTTCGAGGACCTGCTCGGCGGGCTGTTCGGCGGCGGCGGGTTCGGCCAGGCCCGCACGGCGCGCCGCGGCGCGGACCTGTCGGCGGTCACCACGCTGCCGTTCCGGCAGGCCGTCGAGGGCTCGACCGTGGCGCTCGGCGTCGAGGGACGCACCGTCAAGGCGCGCATCCCCGCCGGCGTCCGCGACGGCCAGAAGATCCGGCTGCGCGGCAAGGGCCGGCCGGGCGAGCACGGGGCGCCCCCCGGCGACCTCGAGGTCACCGTGCGGGTCACGCCGCACCCGGTGTTCGCGCTCGACGGCAACAACCTGCGGGTGACGCTGCCGGTCGCGTTCGACGAGGCCGCGCTCGGCGCCGAGGTGCCCGTGCCGACGCTCGACGGCGGCACCGTGCGGCTGAAGATCCCGGCCGGCACGCCGTCCGGGCGGACGCTGCGGGTCAAGGGCCGCGGCGTCACGACGTCGTCCGGCACGGGGGACCTGCTGGTCACCGTGCAGGTGGTCGTCCCGCAGCGGCTCAGCGCCGCGGCGAAGGAGGCCGTGCAGGCGTTCGGCATCGCGACGTCCGGCGAGGACCCGCGCGCCGAGCTGCTGGCGCGCGCCCAGGAGTGAGGCACCGCCGGGCGACCGGGGCCTGACGGTCCCGGTCGCCCGGCGCACGACGGCAGGAGGTGGTGGGGATGGTCTCGGAGGACGCGCAGGTCTACGTGATCTCGGTCGCCGCCGAGCTCGCCGGCATGCACCCGCAGACGCTCCGGCAGTACGACCGGCTCGGCCTCGTGCAGCCCGGCCGCACGCGCGGCCGCGGGCGGCGGTACTCCCTGCGGGACATCGCCACGCTGCGCGAGGTGCAGCGGCTCTCCCAGGAGGAGGGCGTCAACCTCGCCGGCATCAAGCGCATCCTGGAGCTCGAGTCCCAGGTCGAGCGGCTGCGCCGGCAGGTCGAGTACCTGCGGGCGTTCGCCGAGCCCGGTCGGCGCGTGTTCACCGCCCACCCCTCGGGCGACGTCGTGGCGATGGGGCCGCTCGGGCGCAGCCAGCGCCGGTCCGCCGAGCCCGCCGCGGAGGACCCCCGAGCCGCCGGGGCGCGCGGGGCGATCGTGCTCTGGCGGCCCTCCGGGCGCTGACGCGCGACGTCGCCCGGCGCGCGCCGGGCGAGGTCGCCTACCGTGGCAGGCGACGGGCCGGACGGACGAGGCGGGCACGATGCGAGGCAGGACCCCGGCGGCGGGCGCCGCGCTGCTGCTGGCGGCGGTCCTGACGCTGCTCGGGTCCGGGCCGGCGGCCGGGAGCCCCGGCGGGCCCGTCGCCGCCCGCGACGCCGCGGTGGTCGCCGCCCGGCCGGCCGCGGCGACGACCGTGGACGGCGGCGGTCCGGCGGCGGACGGCGGGGGGTCCGGCGCTGACGCCGCGGCGCCCGAGCAGCCCGTCCCCACGCCGACGCCGACACCGACACCGGTGCCGACCACCGCGCCCGTGCCGACACCCGACCCCACCCCGTCGCGCGCGCCGCAGCCGGAGCCGCGCCCGACGACCACGCCGACCCCCGTGCCGGAGCCGACCCCCGTCGCGCCGGGGACGCCGTCGCCCGCTCCGACGCCGACGTCCGTGGCACCCGGCGGGTCCGGGACGGACGACGACCGGCCCGCGCCCGGCCGGCGCCCCGCCACACCGCCCGCGGCCACGACCGCGACGACGCCGTGGGGGCAGCTGCTGGGCGCGCTGGCGGTCGTCCTCGCGGGTGCCGTCGCGGTCGTCGTGGTCTCCGCGCGCCGCCGGGCGGCTGCGGCCGCCGCTGCCGCCGCGGCACCGCACGGGCCCGCGGCGGACCCGGACGCGGCGGGAGGCGGGAGCGCGGCCTCCGACCCCCCGGGGCCGGAGGAGGTGCTGCGCCTCATGGTCACCGCCGGCGAGGCGATGATCGACGCCGGCCACACCGTCTCCTCCGTCGCGGAGGCCCTCGACGACATCGCCGTCGCGCACGACGTCCACGGCGCCGAGGTCGTCGTGCTGCCCACGGCGCTGCTCGTGTCGGTGCCGCAGGGGTCCGCCGTCGCCACCGCCGTGGTGTCGACGGGGCGGCGCCCGCTCGACCTGTACCAGGTGGACGACCTGGCGGACGTGCTGCGCGACGCCGCCGCGCCCGCGGACGCCGGCCCCCGCCCGACGCCCGGGTCGCTGATCGGCCGGATCGCGGACCTGCGCGCCGCGCCGCGGCCGTTCGGGCCCGTGGCCCGGCTCGCGGGCTACCTGCTGCTGTCCGTCGGCCTCGCCGCGCTGCTCGGCGGGTCCTGGGTGGACCTGCTCGTCGCCGGCGGGCTGGGCGTGGCCGTCGGCGCGGTGCAGCTCGCCGTGCCGCCGCTGTCCAGCGGCCCCCAGGTGGCGCTGACCATCGCCGCGGCGTTCGGGGTGGCGCTCGCGGTGCTGCTGCTCGCCCGCGTGGTGCCCGGCCTCGGCGTGCTGCCGTCCGTCGTCGCGCCGCTCGCGCTGTTCCTGCCGGGCGGTCTGCTCACCACCGGGGTGATCGAGCTCGCGGCGGGCCAGATGCTGTCCGGCGGCGGGCGGCTCGCGGCGGGCACCATGCAGCTCGCGCTGCTGGCCGGCGGCATCGTCGGGGCCGGCGCCCTCGTCGGCATCCCCGAGCTCGACCTCACCGCGTCGTCCCAGCCGCTCGGCCCGCTCGCGCCGTGGGCGGGGGTCGTGCTGTTCGGCGTCGGGACCGTCGTCTTCCGGTGCGCCCGGCCGCGGACCACCGGCTGGGTCGTCCTGGTGCTCGCGGTCGCCTACGGCGCGCAGGTGGTCGGCGGGACGCTGCTCGGCGGGGTGCTGTCCGCGTTCGTGGGTGCGCTCGTCATGACGCCGGTGGCGCTCGCGGTCGCGCGGTTCCCGTCCGGCCCGTCGCCGCTCGTGTCGTTCCTGCCGGCGTTCTGGATGCTCGTCCCCGGTGCGCTGGGCCTCGTGGGCGTCGCGACCCTGCTCGACGGCGGCAGCGGGGCCCTGTCCACCCTCGTGTCGACGGCCTCCACGATGCTCGGCATCGCGCTCGGGGTGCTGCTGGGGCTGTCGGCCTCGCGGGCGCTGCCCGGCCTGCCGCACCGGCGCGGCGGCGACGGCCTGCCGGGCACGGCGGTCGTGGGGCGGCGGGTGCCCGTCGCGGCTGCGGGAGCCTCCGCGCCCGGTGCCGGTGCACGCGCGGCCGACCGCGCGGCCGACCAGGCGGACGACGGGGTGGCGGCTGACCGGGCGGGCGGCGGGGGTGTCGCGGACGCCGACCGCCGCGGTGCGTCGCCGGGCACCGACCCCGCCGCGCCGCCCGCCCCCGACACTCCGCGGATCTGACCGCCCCGCCGCCGGTCGGCCGGGGGTGTTCGGATCCGTTCGTGCGGGCGCGCCGGGCGTGTCCGTGCGAACGGATCCGAACGCGGCCAGGGGGTGGGGGAGGGGGTCGGGGCACGCGCGCGTCCGGTCCGCGACACGCCGGCGGGCGCGACACGCCGGACCCGGATCACGTCCGCGGCGGGCGTGCGCGTCGTCGTCCACAGGTGGACCCGGGTGTGGGTGACCTGGGGACGACGAGGGGCTCGCTGTGGACGACGCAGCAGGTCCCGCGGGTCGCCGTCGGGCGGGCTGTGTGTCAGTGGTCGGTCGTAGCCTGTGGATGAAGCCGGACACCACGACTCCGTGCACAGCCTGTGGAGAACGACACGCGTGTAACACCAGCACTTGTGGTCCCTTGCCGGACGCACCACTAGGTGTAGTGTTCTGACTCGCCGCTCGACGCGGGGCCCCGGCCACCGGGAGACCCGCCGACGCGGCCCAGGACGAGCACCACCAGCAGTGCGGGGCGGGCGCGGGGGCGCACGTACCAGCGAGGCCTTTCACACCGGGGAGACACGATGACCATCACCGTCTACAGCAAGCCGTCGTGCGTCCAGTGCAACGCGACGTACCGCGCCCTGGACAAGGCCGGGCTGGAGTACGAGGTCGTCGACATCACCGAGGACGCCGACGCGCGTGACTACGTCATGTCGCTCGGTCACCTGCAGGCGCCCGTCGTCGTGGCGGACGGCCACCACTGGTCGGGCTACCGCCCCGACCAGATCAAGGCGATCGCCGACCGCGCCGCGGTCTCCGTCGCCTGACGTCGCCGCCCGCTGACCCGGGCGGCCCGGCCGCGACCCTGCACGATCCACGATCCGACCGGGGCGAGGGGGATCGACGAGCGATGAGCTCACTGGTCTACTTCTCCAGCGTCTCGGAGAACACACGCCGATTCGTCGACAAGCTGGGCATCGACGCCGCGCGCATCCCGCTCCGCCCCTCCGAGCCGTTCCTCCGCGTCACCGACCCCTACGTGCTGGTGGTCCCGACGTACGGCGGCGGCAACGAGGGCGGCGCGGTGCCGCGGCAGGTCGTGAAGTTCCTCAACGACGCATCGAACCGTTCCCTCATCCGCGGCGTCATCGCGGCGGGGAACACCAACTTCGGCGCTGCCTACTGCATCGCCGGGGACATCATCGCCGCGAAGTGCCAGGTCCCGTACCTGTACGCCTTCGAGCTCATGGGAACGACCGAGGACGTCACGCGCGTCCGAGAGGGATGGGGACGATTTTGGCAGCGACAGTCACGGATGCCGGCCTGACCGACGGCACGCAGGTCGTCACCATCACGCCCGAGATGGACTACCACTCGCTCAACGCGATGCTGAACCTGTACGGGCCGAACGGCGAGATCCAGTTCGACAAGGACCGGGAGGCGGCGCGGCAGTACTTCCTGCAGCACGTCAACCAGAACACCGTCTTCTTCCACGACCTCGAGGAGAAGCTGGACTACCTGGTCACGAACAAGTACTACGAGGCCGAGGTCCTGGCCCAGTACGACCACGAGTTCATCAAGCGGCTCTTCAAGCACGCGTACTCGAAGAAGTTCCGGTTCCAGACGTTCCTCGGCGCGTTCAAGTACTACACCTCGTACACGCTGAAGACGTTCGACGGCAAGCGGTACCTGGAGCGGTTCGAGGACCGCGTCGCGATGGTGTCGCTGACGCTGGCGGCCGGCGACGAGACGTTCGCCCTGCAGCTCGTCGACGAGATCATCTCCGGCCGGTTCCAGCCGGCCACGCCGACGTTCCTCAACCTCGGCAAGGCGCAGCGCGGCGAGCCCGTGTCCTGCTTCCTGCTGCGCATCGAGGACAACATGGAGTCGATCGCGCGCGGCATCAACTCCGCCCTGCAGCTGTCGAAGCGCGGCGGCGGCGTGGCGCTGCTGCTGTCGAACATCCGCGAGCACGGCGCGCCGATCAAGCACATCGAGAACCAGAGCTCCGGCGTCATCCCCGTGATGAAGCTGCTCGAGGACTCGTTCTCGTACGCGAACCAGCTCGGCGCGCGCCAGGGCGCCGGCGCGGTGTACCTGCACGCGCACCACCCCGACATCATGCGGTTCCTCGACACCAAGCGTGAGAACGCGGACGAGAAGATCCGCATCAAGACCCTGTCGCTGGGCGTCGTCATCCCGGACATCACGTTCGAGCTGGCGAAGAACAACGAGGACATGTACCTGTTCTCGCCGTACGACGTCGAGCGCGTCTACGGGGTGCCGTTCGCGGACGTCAACGTCTCCGAGAAGTACCGCGAGATGGTCGACAACGGCGAGATCCGCAAGAAGAAGATCAACGCCCGCGACTTCTTCCAGACGCTCGCCGAGCTGCAGTTCGAGTCCGGCTACCCGTACATCCTGTTCGAGGACACGGCGAACCGCGCGAACCCGATCAAGGGCAAGATCACGCACTCGAACCTGTGCTCCGAGATCCTGCAGGTCTCGACGCCGTCGACGTTCAACGAGGACCTGTCCTACGCCGAGGTCGGCCGCGACATCTCCTGCAACCTCGGCTCGATGAACATCGCGCTGGCGATGGACTCCCCGGACTTCGGCCGCTCGGTCGAGACGGCGATCCGCGCGCTGACCGCGGTGTCGGACCAGACGGACATCGAGTCGGTGCCGTCCGTGAAGAAGGCGAACCGCGGCGGCCACGCCATCGGCCTCGGGCAGATGAACCTGCACGGCTACCTGGCGCGCGAGCACGTCTACTACGGCTCCGACGAGGGCCTGGACTTCACGAACATCTACTTCTACACGGTGGCGTACCACGCGATCCGCGCGTCGAACCTGCTGGCGAAGGAGCGCGGCCAGGCGTTCCTCGGCTTCGAGGACTCGACGTACGCCTCGGGCGAGTACTTCCGGAAGTACATCGAGGGCACGTGGGAGCCCCGTACCGCCCGGGTGCGGGAGCTGTTCGCGACGGCCGGCGTGCACATCCCGACGCAGGACGACTGGCGGGCGCTGGCGGAGTCGGTGCGCGAGCACGGGCTCTACAACCAGAACCTCCAGGCGGTCCCGCCGACGGGCTCCATCTCGTACATCAACAACTCGACCTCCTCGATCCACCCGATCGTGTCGAAGATCGAGATCCGCAAGGAGGGCAAGATCGGCCGGGTCTACTACCCCGCGCCGTTCATGACCAACGAGAACCTGGACTACTACCAGGACGCGTACGAGATCGGCTACGAGAAGATCATCGACACGTACGCCGAGGCCACGCAGCACGTGGACCAGGGCCTGTCGCTGACGCTGTTCTTCAAGGACACCGCCACCACGCGCGACATCAACCGGGCCCAGATCTACGCCTGGCGCAAGGGCATCAAGACGCTCTACTACATCCGCCTGCGGCAGATGGCGCTCGAGGGCACCGAGGTCGAGGGCTGCGTGTCCTGCATGCTCTGAGCGACCGGCGCCGGCCGGGCCCGCGGGCCCGGCCGGCGCGTCGGTCCCGGGGTGCAGGATGGGGAGCAGGACGTCGCGGGCCCCGGCCCGCAGCCGCGGTCGGCGCGGCGAACCACGACACGACGATGGAGCAGTGATGGCGGAGAAGCTGAAGTTGATCGACCGCGTGCAGGCGATCAACTGGAACCGGCTCGAGGACGACAAGGACCTCGAGGTCTGGGACCGGCTCACGGGCAACTTCTGGCTGCCCGAGAAGGTGCCGCTGTCCAACGACATCCAGTCGTGGGCGACGCTCACGGAGACCGAGAAGCAGATGACCACCCGGGTGTTCACGGGCCTGACGCTGCTCGACACCATCCAGGGCACGGTCGGCGCCGTCTCGCTGATCCCCGACGCCCTCACCCCGCACGAGGAGGCGGTGTACACCAACATCGCGTTCATGGAGTCGGTGCACGCCCGCTCCTACTCCTCGATCTTCTCGACCCTCATCTCCACCCGGGAGATCGACGAGGCGTTCCGCTGGTCGGAGGAGAACCCGAACCTGCAGCGCAAGGCCGAGATCGTCCTCAACTACTACCGGGGCGACGACCCGCTCAAGCGCAAGGTCGCCTCGACGATGCTCGAGTCGTTCCTGTTCTACTCCGGCTTCTACGCGCCGATGTACTGGTCGTCGCGGGCCAAGCTCACCAACACGGCCGACCTGATCCGCCTGATCATCCGCGACGAGGCGGTGCACGGGTACTACATCGGCTACAAGTTCCAGAAGGGCCTGGAGAAGCTCACGGAGGCGGAGCGCCAGGAGCTCAAGGACTACACGTTCGAGCTGCTCTTCGAGCTGTACGACAACGAGGTGGAGTACACCCAGGACCTGTACGACCCCCTGGGCCTCACCGAGGACGTCAAGAAGTTCCTGCGCTACAACGCCAACAAGGCCCTCATGAACCTGGGCTACGAGGCGCTGTTCCCGCGCGACGAGACGGACGTCAACGCCGCGATCCTCGCCGCGCTGTCGCCGAACGCCGACGAGAACCACGACTTCTTCTCCGGGTCGGGCTCGTCGTACGTCATCGGCAAGGCCGTGAACACCGAGGACGAGGACTGGGACTTCTGATCCCGGCCTGAACCGCACACCGACGACGACGCCCCGGACCCTGGTGGGTCCGGGGCGTCGTGCGTCCCGGAGCGCTTGCCGGGGAGCCGGCTGGTGTCCGCGGGACGGCTCGTCCGGGGCCTCAGCTCCCGGACCCGGCCCCGATGACGGCGACGACCACGGACCCGATCGCGGTCCACGCCAGCACCGTCCACGGCAGCAGCATGCTCACGCGTCGCGGGGCCGCCTCCTCGCGCGGGCCGACCACGGGGTCGGCGGTCCGGCCGCGACGCCCGAGGACCACCTCCGCCCCGATGCCGGCGGCGAGCAGCAGGAGGCCGGCGACCAGGGCCGCGGGTGCGGGCAGGTGCGCGATCGGTGCCTCGATGCGCAGCAGCAGCGCCGCCGGGACGAGCGCGGCGGTGACGCCGGCGCCGACGGTGACCGCGGCGACGACCGGCCTCCGGACGATCAGCCCCAGCACGCGGTCCGCGCGCCGGACGAGGAGCCCGCACCCGGCGGCCACGACCGCCAGCATCGCCACGAGGCCCCAGCTGAGCGTGACGTCGCCGCCCCGGGCGGTCTCGCCGACCGCCGTGATGACGGTGACCATGCCGAGGATCTCGGCGGCGAGCGGCGCGAGGTGCGGCCACCACCGCGTGCGCGGGGCGGGGAACGTCTCGGCGACCGTCCGGGCGTAGGCGGCGGGGTCTCCGAAGGCGACGTGCTCGGGCTCGCCGCTGTCCCGGCAGTGGGCGTCGATCTCGGCGAGCGCGTCGCCGATGCGCTCGCCCGGGACGTCGCGCAGCCGGGCCTCGAGGACGAACGCGTCGACCCAGCCCGGGTCGACGGCGGGCGCGATCTGCTGGGCGCCGGTCGGGCGGCGGGTGTCAGGCACGGGGGTCCTCTCCTCCGGGGGCGGGTGCGGCCAGGTGGGCGTCGACGACCGCGGCGAAGCGCGTCCAGCGCGCCACCAGGTCGAGCAGGTGGTGGCGCCCCTCCGGGGTGATCTCGTAGTACTTGCGACCCGGACCGCCCTCGCCGGCGCGCCACTCGACGGTCACGTGCCCGGCGGCTTCGAGGCGACCGAGCAGGGGGTAGAGGGTGCCGCCCTTGATGTCGCCGATCCCGGCCCCGGCGAGGCGGGTGGCGATGGCGTACCCGTACGTCGGGCCGTCGGCGAGCACGCGCAGCACTGCCTGCGGCAGCACCCCGCGGAGCCACTCGCCCGGCCACTCGCGTTCGTCGGTCACGTCTAGATCGTATGGCTGACTAGATCGGGAGGCAATCTACCGGGGTCGCCGGCCCGCGGACCTGTGGTCCCGGCTGCCCGCCTGCGTGGTCTGGGAGACTCGCCCCACACGACGAAGGAGGACCCGAGGGTGGAGCTCGACCTGGCGACGGCGCTCGCGGACGGCCGCACGGAGTACGACAAGATGGTGGCCGGCGACTGGTACCGCTACCGGTTCGGGCCCGAGCTGGCGGACATGACGACCAGCACGCAGCGCACGTGCCGCCGGATCACCGCCCTGTACGACGAGGACCGGCCCGCGGCCGAGAAGCTGTTCCGCGAGCTGCTGGGCACCGTGGGCGAGGGCGTCGACTTCCGGCCGCCGTTCTACCTGGACTACGGGCACCGCCTGCACCTCGGCGACCGGACGTTCGTCAACGCGGACCTCCTGACCCTGGGCGGCGGTGAGATCCGGATCGGCGCGGACGTGCTGATCGGTCCGAGCGTGCGCCTCTACACGCCGACGCACGTCCTGGACCCCGAGCTGCGCCCGCAGGGGTGGGAGCGGGTCTCGTCCATCACCATCGAGGACGGCGTCTGGCTGGGCGGCAGCGTCGTGGTCTGCCCGGGCGTGACGATCGGCGCCCGGTCGGTGGTCGGCGCAGGGTCCGTCGTGACGAAGGACGTGCCGCCGGACGTGGTCGTGGCGGGGAACCCCGCGCGCGTCGTGCGCTCGCTGCTGCCGGAGGGCTGACCGCCCGGCGCCGTCAGATCTCCGAACGGTCCCGCACGCCTGCGCCCGGCCGTTCCGGCCGCACGCGTCACTAGCCTCACCGCCAGACCGACGCGGACGCCCACGACGGCGCGGTGAGCTGCCGTGCCCGGCGTCCCGACGCGGCCGCGGCGCGAGCCGGACCGTGGGTGACCGGCGTGACGGAGGTGCGACCGCCGTCCGCCTCACCCGCGTCCGTCGTCACGCTCCGCTCTGCTGACGGCGTGAGAGACGAGGGACGGCCCATGAGCACGAGGACCTGGTGGCGGGACGCGCTGGTCGCGGTGGTGACGGCGGCCGTGCTGGCGCTCGCCGGCGCGCCGGCGGCGGGGGCCGCGGACGGCGACGGGACGGACCCGGCGGCGACGGCGTCGATCTCGGGGACCATCGTGTTCCCCGAGGGGCTCCAGGAGGGGTACTCCGAGGGCTTCGACATCCAGGCGTGGACCGTGGACGGCCAGGAGCCGTGGACGTACGGCAGCACGTCGGGCTCGGGGACCTCGTTCTCGATCCCGGGGCTGCGTGCCGACCAGGACTACGTCGTGTCCCTCTCGTTCTGGCACGACGAGCTGGCCGACGGGCTCTGGGCGGGGCCCGGCGTCCCGCCCGTGCGGGCGGTGGCGGCGGCCGTCGCGGTCCGTGGCGGGACGACGGACCTCGTGGTCGAGGCGCTGAAGAAGGCGTCACCGACGAGCATCTCCGGCACGCTGACGCTGCCGCCCGAGGTCGCGTCGGTCGACGGGACGCGCGTCGTCGCCACCGTCGGGCTCGCCGACTACGAGGGGGAGGACGCGGTGCGCACCGCGGTCGTCACCGGCTCGGCGTTCACCCTCACGGGGCTGAACCCCTCGTTGGGCTACCGGGTCTGCCTGGAGGCCTCCGCGTCGACGACCGCCGGCTGCTACCGCAGCGACGACGGCACGCTCGGACCGGTCACCGACGCGGACTCCGGCGCGCCCGCCGGCACGTGGGTCGACCCGGGCTCCGAGGGCATCGTGCTCAGGCCCCACCACCCGATGTCGATCTCCGGCCGGGTCGAGCTCCCGCCGGGGGTGACGTCGCTCGCCGGGCTGACGGTGCAGGCCGTCGGCCTGTCCTGGTGGGACGAGCCGTTCCAGGGCAGCACGACGCTGACGGGGTCCTCCACGACGTTCACCATCGCGGGCCTGTCGTCGTGGGAGACGTACGACCTGTCGATCACCGGGTCGGACAAGGTCTTCCCGGGGTACTACGTCTCGGACACGCAGCCGCTGGGCCACCAGAAGAGCGACGCCTCGCGGGTCGCGCCCGGCGCGACGGGCCTGGTCCTGCGGCCCACGGCCACGGCGACGCCGCTCACGCCCACGAACACGACGAGGCCGACGGTCCTCGGCACCGCGAAGGTCGGCGCGAGGCTCACCGCCAAGCCCGGCGGCTGGTCGGTCGCGGGGCTCGCCTACACGTACCAGTGGCTGCGCGGCACGGCGGCGATCAGCGGCGCCACGACGTCGACGTACACCGTCACGACCGCGGACGCCGGCCAGAAGCTGTCCGTCCGGGTGACCGCGTCGCGGTCCGGCTACCAGTCCGCGCAGGCGACGAGCGCCGCGACCGCCACGGTGCCGCTGCTCGTCGTCACCAGCACGAGCAGGCCGACGACGTCGGGCGCGGCGAAGGTCGGCGCGACGCTGACCGCCAGGCCCGGTTCCTGGTCCGTCTCCGGGCTGACGACCACCTACCAGTGGCTGCGCGACGGCGCGGCGATCAGCGGAGCCACGTCCGCCTCGTACCGGGTCACCGCCTCCGACGTGGGCAGGAAGCTCGCGGTCAAGGTCACGGTCCGCCGCACCGGCTACAAGGCCGCGAGCTCGACCAGCGCGGCGACGGCGCCGGTCGCCAAGGGGACGATCGCCGTCCGGACGAAGCCGACCGCGGCGGGCTCGGCGAAGGTCGGCGCGGTGCTCACCGCGAAGCCGGGGACGTGGTCGGCGTCCGGGGTGACGCTGCGGTACCAGTGGCTGCGCGCGGGCAAGCCGGTCCCGGGCGCCACGAAGGCGACGTACACCGTGGCCGCCGCGGACCTCGGGCAGCGGCTGTCGGTGAGGGTCACCGCGGTGAGGTCCGGCTACACGTCGGCCTCGGCGACGAGCGCGTCGACGGCGGCGGTGGCCCGCGGCACCCTGACGAGCACGGCCCGGCCGACCGTCACCGGGACCGCGGCCGTGGCGTCCCGCCTGACCGCGACGCCGGGCACGTGGGCGACGACGGGGCTGACGTACGGCTACCAGTGGCTGCGCAGCGGCTCGGCGATCACGGGCGCCACCGCGTCGACCTACACGCCGACCGCGGCGGACGTCGGCAAGCCGCTGTCCGTCCGTGTGACCGCCAGGAAGAGCGGCTACACGACCGCGACCGCGACCAGCCTCGCGACCGCGGCGGTCGTCAAGGCCGCGCCGGCGGTGACCGTCACGCTCACGCCCTCGTCCGCGCCCGCCGGGACGACGGTCACGGCCGGGGTGGCGGTCGTGGTCCCGGGCGTGACCAGGCCGACAGGGACGGTCACCGTCACCGCCGGAGGGACGACCACGACGGCCACGATCGCGTCCACCGCGGGCGGCAGGGCGACGGTCGCGCTCCCGACCCTCGACGCCGGGACGTACGACGTCGTCGCGCAGTTCACCCCGACGGGGACCACGGCGACGACCACGGCGGCCGGGTCGTCGGCCCCGGCGCAGCTCGTCGTCGCGCCACCCGCCGTGCCCTGACGGACCACGCCCCGCCCACCCGCGGCGCCGCGCGTCCGGGTGACCTGACACCCGCCGTGCGCGACGTCGACCCCGGCGGGCGCCTGCGCTGCCAGGATGCCCGCATGCCCTCGCCCCGCCGCCTGCTCGCGGCCGCCGGTGCCGCCGGTGCCGCCGTGCTGCTGCCCCTGCTCGCCCCCGCCGGGGTCTCCGCCGCGGTGCCGGTGGCCGCCGCGCGCCCCGCGCCCCCTGCCGCCGTCGCGGCCGTCCCCGCGCTCGGGCCGCTGCCGGCCGCCGAGGACCGCACCGAGGGCCTGCGGGTCGAGACGTCCGCGACGTACACGGTGGACCTGGCGGCGAGCGTCGTGCACGTGGAGCACGTCGCGACCCTCACGCACCAGACCCCGTCGACGGGCGCCTGGTACTACACGTTCGAGGAGTACGCGGTGCCGTTCCTGCCGGGCGGGACGGGCGTGACTGCGACGTGGGACGACGGGACGCCGCTCGCGTTCACCCTGGAGCCGGGGACGGACGAGTACCTGCCGGCCGTCGTCGTCGCGCTGCGGCCGGTGCTGACGTACGGCGACACCCGGACGCTGCGGGTGACGTACGACCTGCCGGCGCAGCCGCCGCGCGTCGCCACGTACGCCCAGGTGAACCCGGCGTTCGCGACGTTCCCCGTGGTGCTGGACGGCGACCCCGGCCTGGCCTCCGCGCGCGTCGTGGTGCCCGGCGTCCCGGACGTCGAGGTGGTGGGCGGCCCGATGACCCTGGCGCCCACCGGCGACGGCACGACGTGGAGCGCGGACGCGGTGGCCGACCCGGCCGCGTGGCAGGCCCAGGTCGTGGTGCGGGACGACGACGCCCTGGTGCCGGCCGACGTGGACTACGGCGACGGCGTGCAGGTGCTCGGGTGGCCGGACGACGCGGAGTGGCTGGCGTTCACCACCGACCTGGCCGGACGCGGCCTGCCCGTGCTGGAGGAGCTGGTCGGGCAGCCGTGGACGGTCACGGGCGGGCTGACGATCCTCGAGGCGGCCACGCCGAGCGCGCACGGGTACGCCGGCTGGTACGACCACGACCGCGGCTCGATCGAGATCGGCGACATGCTCGACGCGCACGTGACGCTCCACGAGCTCGCCCACGCCTGGTTCAACGGGACCACGTTCGAGGGCCGGTGGATCGGCGAGGCGCTCGCCGACGAGTACTCCGCGATCGCGATGGAGACGCTCGGCCAGGAGCGTCCGACGCCCGCGCCGCTGGACCTCGCACGGCCGGACGCGGTCCGCCTGGTCGACTGGGAGGACGCCCGCGCGGACGGGCCCGAGGGCGGCGCGCACGACGAGTACGGCTACGCCGCGTCCTGGTGGGTGGCGCACGAGATCGCCGCGGAGATCGGCCCGGAGGCGCTGTCGGCGGCCGTCGGGGCGGCGGTGTCCGGCGAGGACGCCTACCCCGCGCCGACCGACGACACGGGCGTGCGGGGCCCGACCGGGTGGCAGCGCCTGCTCGACCTGCTCGAGCAGGTGGGAGGCTCCGAACGGGCCGCGCAGGTGTTCCGCGACGTGGTCGTGCGGCAGGACGAGCTCCCGGTGCTCGACGCCCGGGACGCCGCGCGTGACGAGTACCAGCGGCTGCTCGACGCGGGCGACGGGTGGGCGCCGCCGGCAGCGGTCCGCGACGCGATGGCGGACTGGCGGTTCGACGACGCGACCGCCGCGGCGCCCGAGGTGCTGGCGCTGCTGGAGGACCGCGACGCCCTGGTCGCCGCCCTCGCCGGCATCGGCGCGGACGTCCCGGGCGCGCTGCAGGAGCAGGTGGAGAACGCGACGTCCGTGCCGGAGGCCGCCGCCGCCGTCACGGAGGCCGGGGAGGCCGCCGCGGCCCTCGTGGCCGCCACGCGCGAACGGGAGGACGCCGACCCGGTGACGCGGCTCGGCATGCTCGCCGGCGGCGTGGACGGCGACCTGGAGGCGGCGCGCACGGCGCTCGACGCCGGCCGGTACGCGCAGGCCACGGCCGCGGCCGAGCGGGCGTCCGGCACGCTGGCCTCCGCGCCCGCCCGGGCGGCCGCCGCGACGGGGCTGCTGGTCGTGCTGGGGGCGGGCGGTGCGCTGCTGGTCGTCCGGGGACGCCGGGCCGCCGCGCGCCGCGCGTCGGAGCCGCGCGGGGTGCCGGGCCCCGGCTGATCCGGCTCCGCACGGGGCCCGAGCCGGGCGGGGCCCGTCGTGCGCCGCCCGCGCATCTCGGCTTCACTCGACCGAGGGTGCCGCCCGCCCGGAGAAGGAGGCCCCGTGCCTGCCACCGTGCTCGTCGTCGCCCTCCTCGTGGCCGTCCTGGCCCGCCGCGTGCCGTGGGTCCGCCACCGGCTCCCGGTGCCCGCGTCCACGACCGCCGCGTGGCTGGCGGCCGCCGGGAGCGCGCTCGCGGTGGCCGACCTCCCCGCGGGGTGGCGGGCCGTGGCCGGAGGTGCGCTCGCCGCAGCGTCCGGCGCCGCGGCCGTCGGTGCGGCTGCGTGGGTCACCGGCCGGCTGCGCGGGCCGCTCGCGCGCCGCCGGCGCCGGCGCGAGGGGCAGCCGACGCTGCGGGAGCGGACGGAGGCGTTCGCCCGGCGGCACCCCGTGCGCGTCGCGGGCCACGACGTCGTGGGCACGACGGTGCGCGCGGGACTGCGGGCGGGCGACGTGCGCGTCACCGGTCTCGCCGCCGAGATGACGTACTACGCCCTCATCTCGCTGGTACCGATCACGACGGCCCTGGGCGCCAGCCTCGGGTACCTGCGGCCGGTGCTCGGGGACGCCCAGGTGGAGCAGCTCCGGTCCGGCGTCGTGGACACGCTGGCGGCCGTGTTCGCGCAGCAGGTGGCCGGCGACGTGCTGGTCCCGCTGGTCGACGGGCTGCTGGACGAGCAGCGCGGCGGGTTCGCCGTCGGTGCCCTGCTGGTGACGCTGTACCTCGCCAGCCGCGTGTTCCGGGCCGCGGTGCGGGCGCTGGACGACGCCTACCAGGTGCGCAGGCGACGCGGGGTGGTGGCGCAGTACGCCCTGGGCCTGGCGTTCACCGTCGGCGCGCTGGTCACCGTCGTGACGGTGCTGCTGCTGGTCGTCGTCGGTCCGCTGCTCGGCGGCGGTGCCAGCCTGGCGGACCGCCTCGGGCTCGGCGACGCGTTCCGGACGGCATGGGACCTGCTGCGCTGGCCCGCGGTGCTGGCGGTGACCACCGCGTTCCTCACGCTCCTGTACCGGTACGCCCCGAGCGCCGGCTCCACCTGGCGGCGCTGCCTCCCCGGGGCGGTGGTGGGGACCGCCGGCGTGCTGCTGGTCTCCGCGGGGTACCTGTCGTACGTGCGGGTCGCGGTGCCGGACACCCCCGGCGCCTCCCCGGACAGCGCGGCCGTCGTGCAGGCGGCGGCGCAGATGCTCGGGCTCGTGCTCGCCGGGGCCCTGTGGCTGTGGCTGTGCAGCATCGCGGTGCTCGCCGGGGGCGTCCTGGTCGCCGAGCTCGACGCGGAGCACGGCGGCCGCGAGGAGGACGCGGAGCGCGGTCGCCGGTCCGGGCGCCCGGAGGACGCGGGAGGCGCGGAGCCCGCCGCCGAGGGTCCCGCGCCGGGAGCCCGGGCCCGTCCCGCACGGTCCGGCACCGGCTGACGCGCCGCCCGGGCCACCCGCGTTCGACCGCTCCGCCCGCGACCGCCTCCGCGTGCGGTCCGGAGCGCCGGGGGGTTCACTCGGCGGCATGAGGCGTACAGCGGCCACGGCGCTCGCGGTCCTGCTGCTCGCCGGGTGCGGCGGGTCCTTCCCGGCCGACCCGGACGGCACGCTCGAGCGGGTCACCGGCGACGTGCTGCGGGTGGGCGTGTCCCCGAACCCGCCGTGGACCGAGGTGGGACCCGGTGGCGAGCCGTCGGGGCTGGAGGTGGAGATCGTCTCGGAGTTCGCCCGCACGCTCGACGCCCGCGTGGAGTGGACGACCGGAGGCGAGGAGTCGCTGGTGGCGGACCTGGCGGAGTCCCGCCTCGACCTCGTGGTCGGTGGCCTCACGGGTCGCTCCCCGTGGGCGGACCAGGCGGCGCTCACCACGCCGTACACGACGGTGCCCGGGCCGCGGGGTGAGCCGGAGCCCCACGTGATGGCCGCGCCGCTCGGCGAGAACGCGTTCCTGGTGCGCCTTGAGACGTACCTGCTGGAGAACCGGGAGGACGTGCTGCCGTGAGCGTGACGTTCGGGCACACGGAGCTGCCGCCGGAGCAGTCGCAGGCGCTGCGCCGGGCGGTGCGCCTCGCCTGGGGGACGATCGGGTTCCTCGTCGTCGGCGTGACGCTCGTGTACCTGGTGATGGGCAGCTCGCAGGCCATGAAGGCGGCGTGGACGGAGGACCTGCTGTCGTTCATCCCGCCGATCAGCTTCCTGGTGGCCGTGCGGTTCGCCCGCCGCCGGCCGACGCCCGAGCACCCCTACGGCTACCACCGGTCGGTCGGCATCGGGCACCTGGTGGCGGCCACGGCGCTGCTGGCGATGGGGACGTTCCTGGTCGTCGACTCCGGCAGCGGCCTGCTGAAGGCCGAGCACCCCCCGGTCGGGGTGATGCACCTGGGCGGTCACGTCTTCTGGGCGGGGTGGCCGATGATCGCCGCGATGGTGGTGACCGGCGTGCCGCCGGTGCTGCTCGGCCGGGCGAAGCTGCCGCTGGCCCGGACGCTGCACGACCGCGTCCTGTACGCCGACGCCGACATGAACAAGGCCGACTGGATGACGGCGCTCGGCACGGTCGTCGGCGTGCTCGGCATCGGGGCGGGTCTGTGGTGGGCGGACGCGGCGGCGGCGCTGTTCATCGCGGGCAGCATCCTGCGCGACGGCGCCACGAACCTGCGGGTCGCGGCGGCGGCCCTCATGGACGCCCGGGCGACGACCGTCGACGGCACGGACGTCCACCCGCTGGTGGGACGCGTCGACGAGTACCTGCGCGCGGTGCCGTGGGTGGCCGCCGCGCGGTCACGGGTGAGGGACCAGGGCCACGTCTTCCACGTGGAGTCGTTCGTCGTGCCCCGCGACGGGACCGCCCCCGGCCCGGAGGACCTGACGGAGCTGCGGCGGGGTGTGGCGGCTCTCGACTGGAAGATCCAGGACCTGGTGGTGGTGCCCGTCGAGCAGCTGCCGGAGCAGATGCTCCCCGGGGTGCGGGCGGAACCCGGCGAGGAGTCGCGGACGGCCGCCGGCGGCGGGTGAGCCAGGCCTTCCTTTCTAGACGCCCCGCCCGGCCGGGCCTAGCGTCGAACGGGACAGCAGGCACGCCCCCACCCCCGCGGAGGTTCCCATGAGCACGCTGATGGACCAGCCGCCCGTCTCCGAGTGCTCGGTCGACGGCTGCTCGTACAACCACGACCACGCGTGCAGTGCGGCCGCGATCACCGTCGGCGGCAGCACGACCGGCGACGCGCAGTGCTCCACGTTCATCCCGCTGAGCGTCAAGGGCGGGCTCGACCGCGTGGTCTCGCACGTCGGCGCCTGCCAGCGCGCGGACTGCTCCCACAACGAGCACCTGACGTGCGCCGCCGACGCGGTCCGCATCGGCGCGGGCCACGACCTGGCGGACTGCCTGACGTACGCCCCGGCCTGATCCGCGCCCGGTCCACGCCCGACCCGCGCGCCGGGCGGGAGGTCAGTCCTCCCGCTCGGTGGCGGCGGCCACCGCGGCCGCCACCGGCACGGCGCCCTCGGACAGCTCCAGGGTGAGGCCCGCGGTGCGCGGCTCGTCGAGCAGGGCCACCAGCACGGCGGCGACGTCGTCGCGCGGCACCGACCCCCGCGGGATGTCCGGGCCGAGGCGGACCCGGCCCGTGCCGGGCTCGTCCGTGAGCGACCCGGGGCGCAGGATCGTGGTGTCGAGGTCGCGCTCGCGCAGCGCCTCCTCGGCCGCCGTCTTCGCGCGCAGGTACGCCGCGAACACCTCGTCGGTGCCCGGCGGCGGCTCGGCCCCCGCCCCGACGGACGAGACGAGCAGGTAGCGACGGACGCCGGCCGTGGTGGCGGCGTCGGCGAGCAGCACCGCGGCGCCGCGGTCGACCGAGTCCTTGCGGGCCGTCCCGCTGCCGGGGCCGGCCCCGGCCGCGAAGACGACGGCGTCGGCACCGTCGAGGTGCGGCGCGAGGTCGTCGACGCCGGCCTGCTCGAGGTCGAGGAGCACCGCGGTCGCGCCGTCGGCCTCGACGTCCGCGACGTGCGTGGGGTTCCGGACGACGGCGACCGGCGTGTCACCCCGCTCGGCGAGCAGCCGGCTCAGGCGTCGGGCGATCTTCCCGTGGCCCCCGGCGATGACGATGCGCATCCGTCCACGGTAGGAGCGTCCGGGCGGGCCCGCCACAGGGTCGCGGCCGTGCAGGCCGCCGGCGGGCGGCGACGGCCGGCGGCGGCTGGCGACGGCCTGTGCCGCCCGCCGGTCCCCCCGGCCGATCGCGGGGTGCCCCGGGCCGCGGAGGGGTGCCACGGCCCGGGGCGTGACGCCCGTCGCCGAAGGGGGTGACGGTGCCGGGCGTCGGCGCCGCGTGCCGCGCGTTCCGGCGCGGGTGTGCCGGTGCGTGCGGGGCGGCGGCGCACGGCCAGGCTAGGCAGCGCCGGGCGTCACGGAGACCGATGAGTAGCGCGCGGAGGCGGAACCAGGTGGTGGACCGCGCCGGACTGAGGGGCGCGACCGACCTCGCCGGCGCGCCGCGCAGCGACTGCGTAGGGGTGCGGACGTGACCGGGGCTCCGGGTGCGCCCGGGTCACGCCCCCGCGGGACGGGGTGCCGCCTCCCGCTCCAGCGGCCGCAGCGCGGCGAGCCGGGCGCGGAGGTCGCGCACGTCGTCGGGGCCGGACGCGCCGGGCACGACCGAGAGCGCGGTGAACGTCTCCGCCGTGGGCAGCAGGTCCCGGGCCAGGTCGCGCAGCGCCTCCGCGACCTCGGCCAGCTCGGTGACGTGACCGGCGTCGAGGTCCGGCGGGTCGCCCTGCAGGCCGACGTACAGGACGAAGCCGGCGCGCGCGGGCTGCGGGTCGCGCGGCGGGCGGCGGGGGGCGGTCGGCGGGCCCGGCACGGCGGGCGGCGCGGGGGTGCGTGGACGTGGCACGGGGTGCTCCGGAGGGGTGCGCGGGGCCGCGCGGGACGGGCGGCCGGGTGTGGTCGGGGGACGCGGGGCGTCAGGACCGACAGCGCGTGCGGTGCGCTCCGGGGCGTACGCCGACGGACGCCGGGGTGGCGTCGGTCGGGCGTCGGCGGTGCGTCACGGCACGAGCGTGACGCACCGGGCCGGTGCTGTCCACGGCAATGCCCGGTCCGGTCTCAGCGGCCGAGACCGGATGACGGGAGGCGCCGCCCGGCGGGGCGGCGGGCGGGGTCAGACGACGCCGTAGAGGCGGTCGCCGGCGTCGCCCAGGCCCGGGACGATGTAGGCCTTCTCGTTGAGGCGCTCGTCCACGGCGGCGACGACCACCGTGACGTCGACCCGGTCGCCGACGGCGTCCTCGACGACCTTGAGGCCCTCGGGTGCGGCGAGCAGGCAGACCGCCGTGACGTCGCGCGCACCGCGGTCGAACAGGTACTCGATCGCGGCGACCAGCGTGCCGCCGGTGGCCAGCATCGGGTCGATGAGGAAGCACTGGCGGCCGGTGAGGTCCTCCGGCAGCCGGTTGGCGTAGGTGATGGCCTCGAGCGTGGTCTCGTCGCGCTGCATGCCGAGGAACCCGACCTCCGCGGTCGGCATCAGCCGGGTCATGCCGTCGAGCATGCCGAGGCCGGCGCGCAGGATCGGGACCACGAGCGGCAGCGGCTCGGCGATCTTGACGCCGGTGGTGCGGGCGACGGGCGTCTCGATCTCGACCGGCTCGGTGCGCACGTCGCGCGTCGCCTCGTAGGCGAGCAGGGTCACGAGCTCGTCGACGAGCTTGCGGAACGTCGGGGACGACGTGTCCTTGTTGCGGAGCACCGACAGCTTGTGGGCGACGAGCGGGTGGTCGGCGACGTGCAGGCGCATGGGCTCAACCTACCGTGCGCGGGCGGCGCCCCGCCCCGCCCCGGCGGCTCCGCCGGGCGCCACGGCACCGGCACGGGCCCGCGTCCGGCCGGTGCGTGCGACCGGCGACCGCCGGGTGGGTCCAACGTCCCGGGCGCGGGGCCCGCGCGGGCGCGACGCTAGCGGGAGCGCGCGGCGACGACGAGGACCCCCTGCCTGCGTCGTCGCCGCCGCGCACCCAACTCCCGTGCCGCACGCGCACCGTCGCGCGTCCGTTCCGGTGGTCCGCCGTCCCTCTCGGCCACCCCCGCCACCCCCCCGCCGCGGTGCCCGGTCCCGCCGCGCGTGGTGCGCGAGGATGGGCCGCATGTTCGCGCGCCCCGACGACCTGACCGCGATGGGCCTGGCCCTCACCGAGGCCGCCGGCTGCGCGGCGTCGGGGGACGTCCCCGTGGGGGCGGTCGTGATCGGCCCGGACGGCGCGGTCGTCGGCGCGGGCCGCAACCGGCGGGAGGCGGACGGCGACCCGACCGCGCACGCGGAGGTCCTGGCGCTGCGGGCGGCGTCGGCGGCCCTGGGCCGGTGGCGGCTCGACGACTGCACGCTCGTCGTGACGCTCGAGCCGTGCCTGATGTGCGCGGGCGCGACGGTCCTGGCCCGTGTGCCGCGGCTGGTGCTCGGTGCCTGGGACCCGAAGGCCGGCGCGTGCGGGTCGCAGTGGGACGTGGTGCGCGACTCGCGGTCGAACCACCGCGTCGAGGTGGTCGGCGGCGTCCGCGAGGAGGAGTGCGGGGTGTTGCTGCGCGAGTTCTTCGCGCCGCACCGCGGCGGGGCCTGACAGCGGGGGACCGGCGCGACGGCCCCGTGGGGTCCCGGCAGGCCCGGGACGTCGGTCCCGCTCCGCGCCGCACGGACGAGGGCCCCCGCCGGTGCACCGGCGGGGGCCCTCGTCGCAGGGGGCGGACGGCGGGTCAGCCGCCCGTGATGTTGTCGTACGCCCGCATGGCCGCGGTCTGGGCGTCCGCCAGCGCGTCCTCGGGGGACTTGTCGCCGAGCAGCGCCGCGGTGATGGCGTTGTTCAGCTCGTTCTGGATGTCCTGGCCGGCGGGGGAGGACCCGAAGGTCTGCCCGTAGTCCACGACGTCGTAGTAGGTGGAGATCACCTGGTCGAAGCCGGCGTCGCCGGTCTCCGTGACGTACTCGTCGCGGATCGCCTTGTCCGCCTCGGGCGAGCCGGTGAACAGGCCGGTGTTGATCCCGCCGTCCGTGGCGATCGTGTCGGCCCGGGCCTCGCCGGCCGCCATCCACGCGTCGTAGGACGTGAGGTTGAGCATCCAGGAGCAGGCGGCGTCCTTGTTCTGCGCCCCGGCGGGGATGACGAAGGCGGTGCCGGAGGCGACGGAGAACGGGTTGCCGTCCTGGTCGAGGAACGGCACGGCCTCGATCTCGATCTGGCCGACGTAGGCCCCGAGCACGTTCGGGTACCACTGGGCGTTGACCTGCGCGCCGACCTGGTCGGCGACGTACTGGTTGTTGTCGCCGAAGGTGTCGAACGAGTCGGTGAACGACTTGACCTTGGCGAAGCCGCCCTGGGCGTCGGTGATCTGCTTGAGCAGCTCGATGCCGGCGACGTTGGACGGGTCGTCGAGGGTCGGCTTGCCGTCCGCGTCGGTGAGCTGCCCGCCCTGCCCGAGGATCCACAGGCCGCCCTGGCCGGTGGCCACCGGGTCGAGGCCGAGCGTCGTCGGGACGCCGCCGCTCTCGGCGTACATCTTCTCGATGGCCGGGATGAGGACGTCCGGCTTCGAGGTGTCGATCTGGTCGTTGGTGACGCCCGCGGCGTCCATGACCCGCTTGTTCAGGATGATGGCCGGCGGCTGGTAGAACTGCGGCACCGCCCAGACCTGGTCCTCGTACCGCACGTCGTCGACGACCGACGGGTAGTACTGCTCCTCCGGCACGACGTCGTGCGCGGCGTAGCAGGCGTCCAGCGGCATGATCAGGTCCTGCGCCGCGTACGTCGTGACGTACCGGCGGTCCATCTGCACGACGTCGGGGACGTCGCCGCTGGCGAGGCGGGTGGTGAACTTCTGGGCGTCGAACGCGGTGGCGTCGAGCTCGATGTCCACGTCGGAGAGCTGCTCGGCGGCGTAGTCGAGCCGCGACTGGCCCACGTCGTCGGCGTTCTCGAAGCCCCAGGCGTTGAGCGTGCCGGTGGCCTCGGTGCTGAAGTCGCTGGATCCGCCGCCCTCCTCCTCCCCACCGCCGGAGCTGCACGCCGCGAGGGCGAGCGCGGTGAGGGGCAGCAGGGCGATCGCTGCGCGACGGCTCCTCTTGGTCATTGACGTGTTCCCTTCCTCGGCCACTGGGTCCGCGTCGTCGCGGGCCCACGGGAGAACCCTCGGCATCGGTGCCGAGATGGATGAAAACCTTCCCACATCGGACGCTAGTTCAGGGCCCTCGGCGGCGGCAAGAGCGGACGGATCACGGTGTGATCACGCCTGTCCGACGCGTGCTGACCATGGACTCGACACCCAGTCTGTGACTAGGCTCATATGGCAACGATGCCACAAAGACGAGGATTTGGCGATGCCCTCCGCGCGTGAAGAGTCCCGAGACGACCGCCTGGGCCACGACGGCTCCGGCCGCCCGCTCCCCGACGGCCCCGCTGCCGCCCGCCCCGTGCCGGGACCGCGGCTGCGGCAGGTCCTGCTGGTGGGTCACACCCACCACGACGTCGGCTACACGAACAGCCCGCGCCTGGTCGACGACCTGCACGCTGAGACCGTACGGCGGGTCCTGGACCTGTGCGACACGGAGGACGGCGACGGGCCGGACGCGTTCCGGTGGACCTTCGAGGTGGCCCGGCCCGTGCTGCGGTTCCTGGAGCGGGCCTCCGTCGCCGACGTGGAGCGGCTGCGCCGCCGGGTCGCCGAGGGGCGGGTCGCCGTGACCGGCGGCTACCTCAACATGACCCAGCTGCCCTCCGACGCGGAGCTCGGGACCGCCTACGACCTGCTGGACCGGCTGCGGGACGCCGGGCTCCCCGTGCGCACCGAGCAGCACGGCGACGTCAACGGCACCGCGTGGGGCACGGTCGACGGCATGCGCCGCGCCGGCGTCTCGCGGCTCGTGATGGCGCTCAACCCCGACCACGGCCGACCGCCCTACACCCAGCCGACCGGCTTCTGGTGGGAGGGGCCGTCGGGCGGGCGGGTGTTCGTGTGGCTGTCCACGCACTACGGGGTGGGTGAGGAGTGGGGGATCGTCGACGGTGACGCGACCGCCGCGGAGGCCCACGTCGCGGCGTTCGTCGCGCAGCTCGAGGCGCGCGACGACTACCCGTACGACACCGCCGTCGTGCACGCCGCGAACGACAACCGGTGGCCGACGGCGCTGTGGCTGGACGTCGTGCGGCACTGGAACGCCCGTCACCCGGAGCTGCCCATGCGCACGGCGACGGTCGACGAGGCGCTGGACGTGCTGCAGCCGCAGGCCGAGGCCGCCGACGTGCCCGTGGCCCGCGGCGAGTGGTCGGACTGGTGGGCGCACGGGCACGGCTCGACGGCGCGGGAGGTCGCCGTCTACCGGGAGGCCCGCAGCCTCGCGCGGGCGGCGCAGACCACGCTCGGCCTCACGCGGCTGCGGGGCGACGGCGAGCCGGCGCTCGCGGATGTCATCGGCTACCGCCGCGGGCCCGTGCGCGTGCGGTCCGACGCCGAGGTGGCGCGGGACCTGGAGCGCGTCGACCACGAGCTGCTGCTGTTCGGCGAGCACACCTGGGGCTCCTGGGAGACCTACTCCAAGCCGTACTCCACGTTCTCGCACTCGCACTGGAACGCGAAGGCCGGCTTCGCCTACGGGGCGTTCGACCTGGCGCGGGACCTCGCCGTCGAGGGGCTGTTCCGGTTCGCGGCCAGCGGGCCCGGTGCGGCGGCCGGCGACGCGGAGGTCGCCGGCGGGACCCGGGTGCTCGTGGTCAACCCGACCGAGCGCACCCGCACCGAGCCCGTCGACGTCGAGGTCGCCGGCCGCACCCGGGCCCGCACCGTGGCGACGGTCCCGCCGTTCGGTGTCGCGGTGGTGCCGCTGCCCGCGGCGCCCGGCGCGTCACGGACGGCACGGGAGCTGACCTGGGGCGCGTACCGGGTGGCGGTGGACCCGGCGCGCGGCGGCGTCGTCTCGCTGGTGCACCTGCCGTCGGGCCGCGAGCTGGTGGACGGCGGCGCCGGGCACGGGCTGGGCGCGGTCGTCACCGAGACCGTCGTCCCGGGCAGCACCCACCCGATGGTGGTGCGGGACCCGAAGGACTTCCACCCCGACTTCCCCGGCCCGGACTTCGACCGCCGGCACGCGACCGGCGACGAGGAGCCGGTCGTCACCGAGGGCGACGGCTGGGCGCGGATCTCGTGGCGGACCACCCCGCCGGGCCTGCCGCCCGCGACGACCACGCTGACGCTGTACCGGGACGTCGACGTGGTGGACCTGGCCGTCGCGCTGGTGAAGCCCGAGTCGTTCGGGCCGGAGAGCATCCACGTGGCGTTCCCGTTCCGCGTGGACGGCCCCCCGGAGTTCCTGCTCGAGACCGCTGGCGCGGTGTACGCCGCCGAGACCGAGCAGCTGCCCGACACCAGCAAGGACTGGTACTCGGTGCAGCACGCCGTCGGGGTGCACGGCGCGGCGGGCGGGCCGGGCGTGCTGTGGGGCACCGTCGACGCGCCGCTGGTGCAGGTCGGCGGGCTGCACACGGGCGAGTGGGCACGCACCCTGCGACCCGCGAGCGGCTACCTGTCGTCGTGGCTCATGAACAACCTGCACTTCACGAACTTCCAGGCCCGGCAGGAGGGCACCCGCACCTACCGCTACCGGTTCGCCGCCGCCGACGCCGTGACGCGCGAGGCCGTGCGGGTGCTCGGGCGGGACCTCGCCGAGCCGCTCCAGGCCCGCGCGTACGACGGCCCGGTGGCGTTCACCGGCCGGTCGGGTCTGCGGGTGGAGCCCGCGGAGCGGGTGCTGGCCGAGGTGCGGCCGCTGCCGGGGCCGGGTGGCGGCGTGCGGGTGCGGCTGCGGAACCCGGGCGACGAGCCCGTCGAGGCGACCGTCACGTGGGACGGGCCGGGCGTGGCCGGCGGGGGCCGGGTGTCGCTGGGCGGCCACGGGGTGGCCGACGTGGTGCTGCACCACCCGGAGGGCTGACCGGGGCCGCTCTCGGGCGGGCACGACCGGGCGCCCCTCGGGCGTGGACGAGGCCGGGTCCCGGGTCGCGACGACCCGGGACCCGGCCTCGCGCGTCTCAGGCGGGGTCGTCCGCCGAGGGGGCCTGCGACGGGCGCGGCCGGCCCGTCGCGCCCGGGGCGGACTCCTGCGTCGGCGTCAGGCCCGAGCCGGGCGCGGCCGCGGCCGGGTCCTCCGGGTGGTCCGTCGTGCCGGCCGCCGGCACCTCGGGGGTCACGCGGACGCTGCGGACGGCCGACGCGCCGGCGCCGTCCGCCCCGAGCGGCCGCTCGACGAGGTCGACCTCCCGCACCGGCGCCTGCGGGTCCGCCGGGACGACGAACGTGCGCAGCTGGTACGGCCCGAACTCCGCCTCCACGGTGCGCCCCACGAGGGGCAGCTCCAGCCGGGCGGTCGCCGCGCCGCCGCGGGTCTCGACCGCCCGCACCACCAGGTCGGCGCCCCCGGGCCCGTCGGTCGCGTCCTCGGTGCCCTTGAGCGCCGTGATGGCCACCGGGCCGGCCTGGTCGGACGCGAAGGACCCGGTCCGGGGCAGCGTGCCGGCGTGGAACGACTCGAGCATGGCCCGCACCGGCGAGCCGAGCAGCGCGGCGCGGCGCCCCGGGTCGGCGGCGTGCCGGTCCCCGTCGTGCACGACCAGCTCGTAGGAGAACCGCTGGATGCCCATGTCCTGGTAGGCGTACACGTCGTCGCCGTCCAGCAGGCGCGGGTCGTGCCACGCGTACACGGGGCTGCGGACGGCCGTCACGCCGATGCTCGGCTGCTCCCCGGGGGAGACGTCGTAGCCGTGCTTGTTCGTCACGACCACCGTCAGGCCCGCGGGGCGGCCGTCGAGCGTGCCGGTGAGGTCCACCCAGCCCTGTCCGGGCTCCTCGGCGCCGTCCACCGGCCGCTCCAGCTCCGCGTAGGGGATCTGGTAGGTGGCGCGCGGGTCGGTCAGCGCGGTGGGGAACCGGAGCTTGAGCAGGTGCGCGGGCTCCCGCCAGTCCAGCGTGACGTCGACGCGCAGCACCGGCGAGTCGTGGTCGAGCAGCAGCTCCTCGATCATCGTCGAGGCGCCCCACTCGCGCTCGACGCGGACCCGGGCGCGCAGCGGGCCGGTCTCCCGCACGACGATCCGCGCCGTCGCCATCGTGTCGCCCGGCCACGCGTACGACACGACGCGGTGGCCCCAGGTGTCGGTCGGGTCGTCGCAGACCTGGGTGTGCTGCGCGCCGTCCACGCCGCGCATGACGTCGAGGCCCGTGCGCTTGTCGAGGTAGGACGCGATCCAGCCCGTCGCCGGGTCGAGCTCGATGCGCACGAGGTCGTTCTCCAGCACCGTGCCCGGCACGCTCCCGGACACCGTCAGGGCCCCGGGCGCCCCCTCGCTCCACTCGGGACGGGCGGGCTCGGCGGCCATGCGCACGCGGTACAGCCGGTAGCCGAGCGGCGGCACGTCGGCCCGCAGCACGAGCGCGCCGCGGCCGGTCTGGTTGGTGGTCGCGCGGGACTGGGTGGGCTGCGCGACGACGACGCGGCCCTCGTCGTCGACCACGTGCACCGCGCCGGGGTGCGAGCCGTAGTGCAGCTCGACGTCGGTCGACACCGGCCACGGGTGGGGGTTGAAGACGAGGACGGGCTGGCTGCCCTCCTCCAGCGGCACGTCGACCTGCCGGGCGATCGTGTTGTGCGCGCGCGTGATGATGCGCTTCGCGATGGCGACGGCCTCGCCGAGCTGGTCGCGGGCGTCGTCGTAGGCGTGCTCGATCGCGGACCCCGGCAGGATGTCGTGGAACTGGTTGAACAGCACCTGCTTCCAGGCGCGCTCCAGGTCCTCCCGGGGGTAGGGCGTGCCGTCGTGCACGGCGGTGACGGCGGCCCAGCGCTCCGCGGAGAGCAGCGCGTACTGCGCGCGCCGCTGCCACGCCTTGATGCCGGAGTGCGCGGAGTAGCAGCCGGGCGCGTGGTGCTGCAGGTCGTCGGTCCACACGGTCAGGCCCTCCCGGAACTCCGGGCCGCGCGCGTGGACCCCATCGAGGTACTCGCGCGGCGACGACATGCGCAGGCGGCCGAAGGAGCCCATGCGGTCGTAGCGGTGGATGGACTCGATGTTCGCGATGGTCGGGCCGCCGCCGTGGTTGCCGACCCCGTACAGCACCATGACGTCGCCGAGCGAGCGGTCGAGGGTCCCGAGGGCCTTGTCGACCTGGCCGTCGACGGAGCCGGGCGGGGAGCAGTACTCGAACGGGATGCGGTAGCCGAGCACCTCGGACCCGTCGGGCGCGCGCCACCGGAACAGGGTGTCGTCGAGCTCGCTCTCGTGCGGGCCGGGCCGCAGGAACAGGTACGAGTCCATGCCCTGCCCGCGCAGCACGGCCGGCAGGCCGGCGCTGTGGCCGAACGGGTCGGCGTTCATGCCGACGGTCGCGGGCTGCCCGAACCGCGAGATCAGGTACCGCTGCCCGTACAGGCCCTGCCGGGCGAACGACTCGCCCATGGGCATGTTGCAGTCCGGCTCCACCCACCAGCCGCCGACGTTGACCCAGCGGCCCTCGGCGACGCGCTCGGTGATGCGGGCGAACAGCTCGGGGTCGGACTCCTCGACCCAGGACAGCAGCACCACCTGGTCGCACGTGAAGACGAAGTCCGGGTACTCGTCCATGCGGTGGATGGCGGACCAGAACGTCGCGCGCGCCTCCTGGTAGCCCTCCTGCCACGGCCACAGCCACACGGGGTCGATGTGCGAGTTGCCGATCATGTGGATGGTCCGGTCCGGCGTCGCGTGCGGGTGGGGCACCGCCGGCAGGTCCCGGGGCTGGGCACCGGCGGGTGCGTTCGACACCGGTGCGCCGGTGGTGTGGCGGGGCCTGCTCATGTCGCTCCTCGTGCGTCGTCGCGCGGGTTCGGTCCTGTGCGCACGATCGTACGCTGCAATCGATCCCATATCGAGCGACCGGGTGGTGTCAACCCGCGGCGTCGCCGCACGTCGGGGCGCATCGAGTGTGCGACGCCGCACACGTGTGCGGCGATTGACACCCGCGGACGGCGGCCGGTTGCATGGTCGCCATGTCACGTCGCGGAGGACGTCTGCAGGCCGGTGTCGTCGAGGGGTTCTACGGCCCGCCGTGGAGCCACCAGGAGCGGCTCGACCTGCTCGCCGCCGCCCCGTCCCTCGGGCTCGACACCTCCCTGTACGCGCCCAAGGACGACCCGTGGCACCGCGAGCGCTGGCGCGAGCCGTACCCGCCGGACGCCCTCGCGCGCCTCGGGGAGCTCGCCGCCGCGGCGCGGGACGCCGGGGTGGCGTTCGTCTGGTCCGTCGCCCCCGGCCTGTCCATGCGGTACGCGGATGACGCCGACCACGCCGCGCTCGCCGCGAAGGCCGAGCAGGTGCGGGCGGCCGGCGTGCGCGACGTCTGGCTGCTGTTCGACGACGTGCCCGACCGGCTGGCCGACCCCGCGGACGCCGACCGGTACGGCGACGGGCCCCACGGCGCCGGCCGGGCGCACGGGGAGGCGGCCGCGCGGTTCCGGGAGGCGTTCCTGCTGCCGCACGGCCTCGACCACCCGATGACCGTCTGCCCCACCGACTACGCCGGGTGCGGGCCCTCGCCCTACCGCGTCGGGCTCGCGGAGACGCTGCCCGCCGACGCGCGCGTGCTCTGGACGGGGCGGGACATCGTCGTCGGGGAGGTCACCCGCGAGGACGTCCTCGCCGCGGCCGCCGCGTTCGGGCGCCGCCTGGTGCTGTGGGACAACTACCCCGTCAACGACTTCGACCGCACGCGGCTGTTCCTGGGGCCGCTGACCGGGCGCCCCGCCGACGTCACCGGCCTGCCGCTCGACGGCGTGGTCGCGAACGCGATGATCGAGGCGCTGCCGTCCCGGCTGCCGCTCGCGACCGTCGGCGCCTGGGCGCGGGACCCCGCCGCGTACGACCCGGCGCGGGCGGGCGCCGCGGCGCTGCGGGCCGTGGCCGGGGAGCTGACGGCGCAGGTCGCCCCGCTGGTGCGGGCCTGCTCGTCCTGGCCGCCGTCGGCGCCGCGGGACCCGGGGCTGACCGCGCTCCTGGAGGGGGCGCTGGCCGGGGACGCAGCCGCCGTCGCGGCGGTCCGGGGGCGGATGCGGGAGCTGGCCGGGTGCGCGGGGGACGGCGGCCGCGGGGGCGGCGTGGGCGGGGGCGGCGGGGACGGGGCCGGCGGGGACGGGGCCGGCGTGGGCGGTGCCGGCCCCGAGCGGGAGCGCCCGGGCGTGGCCCCGACCGGCCACGCGCTGCTGACCGCGCTCGCCCCGTGGCTCGACGCCGCGGCGCACACCGGGGCCGCCGTGCTGGCGGCGTGCGACCTGCTGGACCGCCCCGGCGCCCCGACGGCCGGGCAGGTCGGGGCGGCGCGGGAGGCGCTCGACCGGGTCGAGACCGACTTCCCGGACGTCCTGCGGGCGGACGTCGCCGGGTTCGTGCGGCGGGCGCTCGCGGCGGCCGGGGCTGTCGCGGGGGAGGACGCCGCCGGTGGGCGGCAGGCGGTGCTCGTCACGGGCCCGGACCCGGGGGCCGGTGACCTCGCGACGGCGCAGTGGCTGCGGCGGAGGGGCTTCGCGGTGCAGCTCCGCCCGACGTGGGCGCCCGGGGATGCGGCGGACCTCGTGGTGGTGACCCCGGACGCCCCGCTGCCCGCCGCCCGCGCCGTCGCGGCGGCGGCCGTGCCCGTGCTGGCGACCGGTCGGCTCGTGACCCTGGGGCTGGGGCGGGAGTCGGGTGTGCTGCTGGACCGCGACCGCGTGCGTGCCGGCGACGACGAGGTGGTCGTGCACCGCGGGGCCGGGCGGCTCACGTGGTGCGAGCCCGTGGCCGGCGCGCACGTGGTCGCCCGGGCGCCGGAGCCGGAGCCGCGGCCGGTGCTGGTCGAGGTCGCGGCGGGGACCCCGCTGGCCGACGGCACGCCGGCCCCGGCCGCCCGCACGGTCGCGTTCCTCACCGGCGACGGCGCGGCGCGCTGGCTGCTGACCGACGCCGGGTGGTCGCTGCTCGACGCGGCGCTCGACCGGCTGGTGGGCGGGGCGCCGGACGGCGGCGACGCCGGGCGCTGAGCCGGTCCGCGCCCGCTCCGGCGGTCCGACCACGCCGTCCCCGGTGCCCGCACGGGCCGCCGGGGACGCGGTCGTCAGGCCCGCGCGAACCGGAGCGTCACCACCTGGAACGGCGCGAGGTCCAGCGCCACCGCCCCGTCGCCCGCGTCCGTCAGCGGTGCGAGCGCGGCGACGTCCGGGTCCTGGCGCTCCAGCAGGTCCCGCACCGACGCGCCCGACGTCGCGAACCCGGGCCGGACCACGGCACCCCCGCGGCCGCCGCGCGACTCGTACAGCCGCACCACCACGTCGCCGGACCGGTCGTCGGCCAGCTTCACGGCCTCGACCACCGCGCCGCCGCCGGTGACCTCGACCAGCGGGGCGACCGCAGCCGCGCCCCGGACGCGGCGCTCCGGCAGGTTGATCCGGTAGCCCTCGCGCACCGCGTCGTCGACCTCGGCGCCGCACACCAGCGCGTACCGCATCGTGTGGCGGCCCTGGTCGGTCTCCGGGTCGGGGTAGCGGGGCGCCCGGACCAGCGACAGCCGGACCGTCGTCGCCCCGGCCCCGCGGGCGTCGCCCGGCCCGGGGCGGGTCACGTCGTGCCCGTACGTGGAGTCGTTGACCACGGCCACGCCGTAGCCGGGCTCGGCGACGTGCACCCAGCGGTGCGCGCAGATCTCGAACCGCGCGGCGTCCCACGACGTGTTGGTGTGCGTGGCCCGGTGCACGTGGCCGAACTGCGTCTCGCTCGCCGACCGCTCGGCGTGGACGGCCAGCGGGAAGGCGGCCTTGCAGAGCGTCTCGCGCTCGTGCCAGTCGACGTCCAGCGCCAGGTCCACGCGCCGCCCGCCCGCCTCGAGCGCGATCGTCTGGACGTACGTCGACGCCCCGTCGCGACGCGTCACGCGGACCTGCGGGCGTGCCGGGTCGGCGTCGTCGACCACCAGCTCCTCGACGGTGCGGACCTCGCGGACGGAGTGCCGGTAGAACTCGTCGACGTCCCACGCGTCGAACCGCACCGGCTGGTCCGGGTGCAGCTGCAGCACGTTCGCGGACGTGCCCGGCGCGAGGACCTCGCGGTCGGCGACCAGGTCCCGCACGGCGCCGATCGTGCCGTCGGCGTCGACCCGGACCCGCAGCAGCCCGTTGTCGAGCAGGACGGCGTCGCCGTCGCGGCGGACCTCCACCGGCGCCGGTGACGCCGCGGGGGGTGCGGCCCCCAACCCCGGCACGCCGGCGCGGGCGTGCGGCGCGGCGTTCGCGACCACCTCGACGTCGCCCTCGCCGGCCGCACGGTGCAGCGCGTCGCCGACCAGCGCCTCGAGCTCCTCGCGCAGCCGCGCGTAGGTCGCCCGCGCCTCGCGGTGCACCCAGGCGATGCTGCTGCCCGGCAGGATGTCGTGGAACTGCAGCAGGAGCATCTCCTGCCAGATCCGGTCGAGCTGCTCGTACGGGTAGTCCGCGCCGGTGCGCACCGCGGCGGTCGCCGCCCAGAGCTCGGCCTCCCGCAGCAGGTGCTCGGTGCGGCGGTTGCCCTGCTTCATCGCGAGCTGGCTGGTGTACGTGCCGCGGTGGAACTCCAGGTACATCTCCCCGGACCACACCGGCGCCTGCGGGTACTCCGCCTCGGCGCCGGCGAAGAACTCCGCCGGCGTCTCGACGACCACGCGCGGCGACCCCTCGAGGTCCGCGACGCGGTGCGCGGTCTCCATCATCTCGCGCGTCGGGCCGCCGCCTCCGTCGCCGTACCCGAACGGCAGCAGGCTGCGGTTCGCCGGCCCGGCGTCGGCGAAGTTCGCCACGCCGTAGGCGAGCTGCTCGCCGGACAGCTTGGCGCCGTACGTGTCGGCGGGCGGGAAGTGCGTGAACACGCGGCTGCCGTCGATGCCCTCCCACCAGAACGTGTGGTGCGGGAACCGGTTGGTGGTGTTCCACGACATCTTCTGCGACAGGAACCACCGGAACCCGGCCAGCCGTGCCAGCTGCGGGAGGGCGCCGGTGTAGCCGAACGAGTCCGGCAGCCACACCTCGCGGGGCTCGACGCCGAACTCCGCGTCGAAGAACCGCTTGCCCTGCACGAACTGCCGCACCAGCGCCTCGCCGCCCGGCAGGTTCGTGTCGGACTCCACCCACATCCCGCCGACCGGCACGAACTGGCCGGACGCGACCTTCTCCCGGATCCGGTCGAAGACGCGCGGGTGGTGCTCCTTCGTCCACGCGTACTGCTGCGCGGACGAGCACGCGAAGCGCAGGTCCGGGTACCGGTCGGCGAGCGACACCACGTTGGAGAACGTGCGCGCGCACTTGCGGATCGTCTCGCGCACCGGCCACATCCAGGCGGAGTCGATGTGCGCGTGGCCGACCGCCGACACCCGGTGCGCGCTCGGCGACGCGGGCCGGGCCAGCAGGTCCGCGACCTGGGCGCGGGCACGGGCGGCGCTGCCCGGGACGTCGCGGACGTCGAGGGAGTCGACCAGCCGCTCCAGCCCGGCGCGGACGGACTCGCGGCGGGGGTCGTTGTCCGGCAGCTGCAGCGCCAGCTCGTGCAGCACCTGCACGTCGAGCGCCAGCGCCTGGACCTCCTCCTCCAGGACCGCCACCTCGGCGCGGGCCAGCCGGTACAGCAGCGTGTCCGGCACGGTGTCGAGGTCGCCGAGCGCGGTGACGGGCTCGCCCCCGATCGACGGGTTGGCCGCGGCCTCGACGTAGAGGTCGACCACCTCGCCGCCGGTCGCGGCGTCCGTCACCGGGACGTAGAGGTTGCGCGGCTCGATGCCCTTCAGCGGGGTGCCGTCCGGGGTGTACACGAGACCCTCGGCCTCGAACCCCGGGCCGCCCGTGCGGAACCCGAGGTCGACCAGCACCTCCACGCGGCGGCCGGCCATGCCGGGCGGCACCACGCCGCGCAGCCGGAACCACGACGTCGACCAGGCGCGGCCCCACGGCTCGCCGACGGCGGTGGGCGTGAAGGGCAGCCGCACCGCCTCCGCGAACGGCATGGGCTCGCCGGGCAGGTGGGCGACCGTCACCTCGAGCGGGGTCCGCCCGGTGTGGACCCAGGGGAGGATCCGCTCCTTGAGGGTGCGGTCGATGCGGGCGGTGAGGTCGGTCAGGGTGCGGTGCACGGCTCTCCTCGGTCGGGTCGCGCGCGCGGGGTTCCCGGGCAGGGCTCCGTGCGGCGCCGGACGGAATGTAGGAACGTTGCCACACTAGCGAATGTGCGAGTTCGGACACCAGGCCCCGCGTGCGGCGTCTCGGTCCCCGGGCGCTGCTCCTGCGAGGCGCTTCCCCTCGCGCCACCGCCGAACCGCTCCTACCCTCGCGCTGGCGGGCTGTGGCAGGACGGTCGCACCGGCGGCAGGGGGGTGAGCCGTGGACGTGACGATCGACCTGGGACGACCCGGGCGGGAGTCGGTGATCTCGGTGCGCGGGGACCTGGACGTGCACACCGCGTCCACGCTCCGCGAGGCGCTGCACTGCCTGCTCGCGGCCAGCGGTGAGGAGCTCACCGTCGACGCCACCGGCGTGCGCGTCACCGACGAGGCCGGCCGCGCGACCCTCGAGGGCGTCGCGCGGCACTGCCGCGAGTTCGGCGGCCACCTCCGCCTCCCACCCCCGCACCCCTGACCCCCCACCCCGCGCACGCCTTGCCCGCGAGTTCGGCAGTCCCGGTCGAGTTCGGCACCTGGAGCTGCCGAAGTCGTCACCGAAGTGCCGACCTCGCGGGACGCGGGACGTGGGGCGGGGGCGGGGCGGCGTCGGTGCGATGGGCGGCGAGGTCGTCAGGTCGGGGCGAGGTCGTCAGGTGGGACGGACGACCTCGTGCGCAGGTGACGACCTCGCGCGGGGACGCGGGCGGTGGGGGCGATCAGCGGGGGCGGAGCGAGCGGACCTGCGCCGGGGTGAGGCGGCGGTGGGGGACGCCGTGGAGGAGCAGGACCACCTGGGCCGCGGCCTCGAGCTCCTCGGCGAGGTCGACCGCCGCGTCGAGGTGCGTCCCGGCGACGACGGAGCCGTGGTTCGCGAGCAGCAGCGCCGGCGCCGCACCCGCGAGGTCGGCGACGCCCGCCGCGAGCTCGGCGCTGCCCGGCAGGGCGAACGGCGCGACCGGGAGGTCACCCAGGCGCATCACCTGGTACGGGGTGGTGGCGGGGAGTGGACCGGTGGCGGTCCCGGGCGGGAGCGCGGCGGGCTCGAGGCACGACGCCGCGACGGCGGCCGGGGAGTGCAGGTGCACGACCGCGCGGGCGTCGGGCCGGGCCGCGTAGACGGCGCGGTGCAGGGGCAGCTCCTTCGACGGCCGTGGTCCGTCCACGGCAGCCGTCCCGGCGCGGGGTGCCGTGCCGGCGGGAGCTCCGCAGACGGGTGCGGTGCCCGCGGGTGCGGCGTCGGTGATGGCTGTGTGACCGGATGCGGCGTCGGTGATGGCTGCGTGGCCGGGTGCGGCGTCGGCGGTGGCTGTGGTGCCGGGTGTCGCGTCGGTGGGGGCGTCGTCGCCTGGGCCGGGGGCGACCGGGACCAGCGCGAGGTCCTCCGGTCGCACGCGGGAGAGGCTCGAGCCGGTGGGCGTGACGAGCAGGTGGTCGCCGACCCGGACGCTCACGTTGCCCGAGCCTCCCGGTGACAGGCCGCGCGCGGCGAGGTGGCGGCACGCGGCGACGACGGCCTCGCGGGCGGAGTCGGCGGTGGTCACGGGCAGGCCTCCCAGGCGGTGCGGAACAGGTCGGGACCGCCGAAGTTGCCGGACTTGAGCAGCACGGACAGACGGGGACGGTCGGCGGGCACCATCCACGGCACGCCCGGAGCGGCCGCCGGGCCGACGTGCAGGACCCGCAGGCCGAGCGCGGCGGCCACCGCGCCGGACGTCTCGCCGCCGGCGACGAGCAGCCGCCCGACCCCCAGGTCCCGCACCGCCCGCGACGCCACCTCCCCGGCCGCGTCCTCCAGCAGCGCAGCGGCCCGCCGGGCTCCGAGACGCTCCTGCGTGGCGCGGACGGCGGCGGGCTCGGCCGAGGACGCGACCAGCACCGGGCCGGGGCCGGCCGCGTAGGCGTCCGCGAGCGCTCGCAGCACCCCGTCGAGCGTGCCCTCGCGGTCGGCGTCGAGGGCGACCGCGTCGAGCGGGATCCGCGGACCGACGAACCGGCCGATCTGCTCGAGCGTGCGCGCGGAGCAGGAGCCGGAGACGACGAGGGCGGGACGGTCGTCGCGGGCACCGGAGGCCCGGGACTCGTGGGGTGACGGCGCGAGGGGCGACGGAAAGGGGGACGACGGGGCGGACGACGGGGCCGGGGACGACGCGGCCGGGGCCGGCGGGGCGAGGGGCGACGGGCGCGTGTCGCGGGACCCCCGCCGTGCCAGCGCGGCCGCGAGGCCGGCCGCTCCGCCGAGCAGCACGGGCCGGGAGGTGAGCGGGATGGCCGCGGCCAGGGCGTCGAGGTCGGCGTCGGTCAGCGCGTCGGCGAGCACGTGCCGCGCGCCGTCGCCGGCCAGCCGCTCCAGCGCCACCGCCGCCTCGCCGGACAGGACCGCCTGGTGGTCCAGGAGCGCGACGGGGCGCGGTGTCTGCCGCCCGAGCACGCGCACCAGGTCCGGGTCGCGCATCGGGGTGAGCGGGTGGTCGCGCAGCGGCGACTCGGACAGCAGCCGGTCCCCGACGAACAGGTGGCCCTGGTACTGCGTCCGGCCGGCGCGGGGGGTCGCGGGCGTGCCGACGGCGACGGCGGCTGGCCCGAGGAGGTCGAGCAGCGCGTCGGCGACCGGGCCGATCATGCCCTCGTCGGTGGAGTCGAAGGTCGAGCAGTACTTCTGGTAGAGCGCCCGGGCGCCGTGGTCGAGCAGCCAGCGGGCGGACGCGACGGACTCGGCGACCGCTTGCGCACGCGGTGCCGTGCGGGTGCGGAGCGCGACGACGGCGCAGTCGCACGGCGGCAGCTCGAGCCCCGCCCCGGGCACCCCGAGGACGACGACCGCCGACCCGCCGGCGTCGCGCACCGCGTCCGCGAGGTCGCAGGCCCCGGTCACGTCGTCCGCGACGACGCCGAGGTGCGGCCCCGTCGCGCCGGGGGCTGCCGGTCCTCCCGTCACGCCGGTGCCCGCGCCGTGCCGGCGGGTGCGCGGTCCGTCCCGCCTCCGGCGCGGGCGGCGTCCCGGGTGTCGTCGTCCGCCGCACCGCCCGTGTCGCCCGGCCCGGCCGTCGCCGCGACCACGACCCGCTCGCACCGCTCGCGCAGCAGGGCGAGCTGCTCGGGGGTGGCCGCGTCGTCGACCACGACGGCGTGCGCCTGCTCGAGGCCCAGCACCCGCATGGGCGCGCGGGCGTCGAGCTTGCGGTGGTCGAGCAGCAGCACGACGCGCTCGGCGATGGCTGCCATGGCGCGCTTGGTGTCGGCGTCCCACTGGTCGGCCGAGAACACCCCGGCCGGGCCGGCGGCGGTCGCGGACAGGACGGCGACGTCGACGGCGAGGTCGGCGAGGCCGGCGCGCGTGCTCGGCCCGGCGAACGACCGCGTCAGCCGGTGGTAGGTGCCGCCGAGCGCGACCACCTCCAGGTCGTCGCGCGCGGTGCAGGCGGTGATGACCGGCACCGAGTGGGTGACGACCGTCAGCCCGCCGGGCAGCCGGCGCGCGAGGGCCGCCACGGTGGTGCCGGCGTCCAGCGCGACCACGCCGGCGTCGGCGAGCAGCGGCAGCGCGGCGCGCGCGACCGCGTCCTTCTCCCGCGCGGCCTCGGTGCGGCGCAGCTCGAACGACGGCGCCGCGCTGCCGTCCACCAGGCTCGCGCCGCCGACGACGCGGCGGACCAGCCCCTCGGCGGCGAGCTGGCCGAGGTCCCGGCGGATGGTCATCTCGGACACGCCGAGCTCCGCGGCCGCCGTGCTGGACGACACGTAGCCGGTCTCCTCGAGGCGGCGCAGCAGCTCGTCGCGGCGGCGGGGGGCGGCGGAGTAGCGCACGGACGTCATCCAACGGGGCCGGTCGTGGGTTGTCAATCGTCGGACATGGTTGACCGAAGTGTTCGATGACGAACACACTGGGCGAGTGAGTCGTCAGCGCCGCCGGGTGGGCCTCGGCATCGACGTCGGGACCACCAACGTCAAGGTGGCGGTGGTGGACGTGCCCGAGGACGGCGCGGACGCGCCCGTGCTGCTCGCGGTCGCGTCGGCCCCGACGCCCGGCCCCGCGGCCCTCGACCGGACGCTGCGCGAGCTCGCCGTCCGGGCGCTCGCCGCGGCCGCGCGCCGCACCGGGTCAGCCGTCGTGCCCGAGGCCGTCGGCCTCGCCTCGATGGCCGAGACGGGCGTCCCGCTCGACGCGGACGACCGGCCGCTCGGACCGTGGCTCCGCTGGGACGGCCACCGGGCCGCCGCCGAGGCCGCCGCGCTCGCGGACCGGCTCGGCGCGACCACCCTGTTCGAGGCCACCGGGGTGCGCCCGAGCGCGAAGGTGCCGCTCGCGACGCTCGCCTGGCTCGGCGCCCACGAGCCGGCGACGCGCGCCGCGCTGCACCGGTGGGCCGGCGTCGCCGACCTCGCGGCCCTGCGGCTCACCGGCGAGCTCGTCACCGACCACACGCTCGCCGGGCGGACCATGGCGTACCGGCTGCCGGCCACCGGCGTGCCGCTGCCCGACGGGTTCGACGCCGACCTGCTCGCCGAGGTCGGCCTGCGCCCGGAGCACCTGCCCCGAGTCGCACCGCCCGACGCGGCCTCCGGGACGGTGAGCGCCCCCGCCTGGGCCGCGGCCGGTGTGCGCAGGGGCACGCCCGTCACGGTGGCCGGTCACGACCACGCGGTGGGTGCGTGGGCCGCCGGCGTCCGGGCGCCGGGGGACGTCGCCGACTCGATCGGGACCGCGGAGGCCGTGTGCACCGTGCTCGCCGCCGACCCCGTGCGCGCGGACGTGGCCCGCGCGGGCATGAGCCTGGTCCGGACCGTCGCGGGCCTGCCCGCCCTGCTGGCCGGGTCGTCGAGCGCCGGGGCGATGGTCCGGTGGTGGCTGGAGCACGAGGCCCCGGGCTGGTCGGCCGACGCGCTGTTCGCGGCCGTCGCGGCCCTGCCGGCGGACGAGCGCCCGCACGACGTGGTGGTGCTGCCCTACGTGAGCGGGCGGCAGACGCCGGAGCCCGACCCCGGCGCCCGCCCTGCCGTCCTGCACCGCGGCAGCCACGGGCCGGTGGCGCTGGCGTCCGCCATGGTCGACGGGCTGGCGCTGCACGCCCGGTGGATGCTCGAGGTCCAGGCCGGGCTCGCGGGTCCCGACCACCGGCCCCGGCAGGTGCGGGTGCTCGGCGGTCCGGCGGGGCGGAACACCGCGTGGATGCGCGCCAAGGCGCTCGCGGGGCCCGTGCCCGTGCGGCTCGTGGACGGCGCCGAGCCCGTCGCCGCGGGGGCCGCCCTGCTCGCCCTGCACCGCGCCGGGCTGCTCGGCGCGGGCGAGGCGCCGACGCTGCCGCTGCTCCCCGGCCTGCCCGACGGCAGCCCCGTCCCGGACCCCGACCCCCGCGCCGGGGCGGCGCTCGACCGCTTCGTCCGGGCTGCGCTGGGCGCCGACGCGCCGGGCTCCGACAGGCCGGGCTCCGATGCGCCCGGCACCGCCGCGCCCGCCTCCGACCCGCTGGGCGCCGACGCGCCCGGCACCGACCCGCCCGGCACCGGCACCCCGGCGCCACCCGCGCCCGGCGCCCCGACCCCCGAGCCCGCGCCCCGTGGCGCACCCCCCGCCCCGCACCGCCAGGAGGCCCGCCCGTGACCCACCCGACCGCCGCCGCGCCCACGCTCGACGCCATCGCCCGCCCGTCCGGGGCGCTCGCGATGGTGGCGATGGACCAGCGCGAGAGCCTGCGCACGATGTTCGACCAGGCCGGCGCCGGCCGTCCCGACCACGCGACGCTCGTCGACTTCAAGCTCGCGGTCGCCCGCGCGCTGTCGCCGCTGGCGTCGGGGTTCCTCATCGACCGGGAGATGGGCGTCGAGCGCGCCGCACCGCTGCTGCCGGCGTCCTGCGGGCTGATCCTCGCGGCGGACGCCCTGGAGCAGGAGCCCGGAGGGCCGGTCGAGGAGACCGGCCTGGACGACGTCGTCGTGGCCCCGGAGTCCGACCTGCACGGCGCGGTCGCGCTCAAGCTGCTGGTGATCTGGCGGCGTGACGCCCGCCGGGAGCAGCGCGTCGAGCTGGCCCGGCGGTTCATCGAGGTCGCCGCCTCGCGGGGGGTGCTGTCGGTGCTGGAGCCGGTCGTGCGGGCCACCCCGCAGGAGCTGGCGGCCGGCACGTGGGACCAGGAGGCGGCGATCGCCGAGGCCGCCCGGGAGCTCTCGCCGCTCGGCCCGAGCCTGTACAAGGTGCAGGTGCCGCTGGGCGGCAGGGCGCCGGCCGCGGAGCTCGAGCGGGCGTGCGCCACGCTGGGCGCGTCCATCACCGGGCCGTGGGTGGTGCTTTCGCAGGGCGTCGACCGGGACGACTTCGCCGGGGCCGTGCACGCGGCGTGCCGGGGCGGGGCGAGCGGGTTCCTCGCGGGGCGGGCGCTGTGGAGCGACGTCGTCGGGCGGCCGGACGTCCCGGCGGCGCTGGCGGAGGTGTCGGTGCCGCGGCTGCGCGCGCTGGTCGACCTGGTGGACGCGGAGGCGCGGCCGTGGAGCGCGGCGTGACGGCCCCCGGCCCCGGAGGCCCCGGCCCGGCCGCTCCCGGGTCCGCCGGCACCGTCGGCCTCCTGCACACGGTCCCCGCCCTGGCGCAGCGGTTCGACGCCGACGTGGACGCCGCCGTCCCCCTGCTGCGCCGGCTGCACGTGGTGGACGCCTGGCTGCTGGCCACCGCGGTGGCGGAGGGTGTGACGCCGCAGGTGGAGGCCGCGGTCGCGGCGCACGTGCGGCACCTGGCGGGCGCGGGCGCGTCGGCTGTCCTGGTCACGTGCTCGTCCATCGGCGAGGCGGCGGAGTCCGCGGCGGCGGCGGTGGACGTCCCGGTGCTGCGCGTCGACGCGCCGATGGCGCGCGAGGCGGTCACCCTGGCCTCCGCCCCGGGCGCACGCGGGCGGGTGGCGGTCCTGGCGACCCTGGCGTCGACGCTCGGACCGACCGGCCGGCTGGTGGAGCGCGCCGCGGCGGACGCGGGCGCGGGCGTCGAGGTGGCGGCCCGTGTCGTCGACGGTGCCGCCGCGGCGCGGGACGCGGGGGACGGCGAGCGGGCGGACCGGCTGGTCGCCGAGGCCGTGGCGGTCGCCGCGCGCGAGGCCGACGTGGTGGTGCTCGCGCAGGCGTCGATGGCCGGGGCCGCCGCGCTCGCGGAGCCCTCGGTGCCGGTGCTGACCTCGCCGGCCGGCGGGGTGGCGGCGCTCGCCCGGGCGATCGCGACGACCACCGGGCGCGTGCCCGGGGAACGGTGAGGAGGACGGACGTGGACGACCACGGCGTGCACCTGCTGGCGTACACCGAGCGGCTCGGCGGGCCGACGCCCGACCTGGCCGGCGTGCGGGCGCTGCTCGCGGGCGGCCCGCTCGCGGTGTTCAGCGGCGTCCACCTGCTGCCGTTCTTCGTGCCGTTCGACGGCGACGACGCGGGGTTCGACCCGGTGGACCACGGGACGGTCGACCCGCGGCTCGGCACCTGGGACGACGTGCGGGCGCTCGCCGACGCGGGCGTGCACGTGACCGCGGACCTCATCGTCAACCACGTCTCGGCCGACTCCGCGGAGTTCCGCGACTGGCTGGCGCGCGGGCCGCGGTCCCCGTCGGACGGCATGTTCCTCACGTTCGACACGGTGTTCCCGCACGGCGCGGACGAGGCGGCGATCACGGCGTTCTACCGCCCGCGGCTGGGGCTGCCGTTCACGCCGTACCAGCGGGCCGACGGCACCCGGCGCCTGGTGTGGACGACGTTCATGCCGACGCAGGTGGACCTGGACGTCCACCACCCGGCGGCGCGCGACTACCTGCGGCGCATCCTGCGGACCCTGCGCGAGGGCGGCGTGTCGACGGTGCGGCTCGACGCCGTGGGGTACGCCGTCAAGACGCCGGGCACGGACTCGTTCATGACGGAGCACACCCTGGGCTTCGTCGAGGAGATCACCGCCCTCGCGCACGCCGAGGGCCTGCAGGTGCTGGTGGAGGTGCACGCCCACCACACGCAGCAGGCGGCGATCGCGCCCCTGGTGGACCTGGTGTACGACTTCGCCCTGCCGCCGCTGCTGCTGCACGCGCTGGCGACGGGCGCCACGGACCGCCTCGCGCACTGGTTCGCGATCCGCCCGGCGAACGCCGTCACGGTGCTGGACACGCACGACGGCATCGGGGTCATCGACGCGGGGCCGTCCGGCGAGCGGCCGGGGATCCTCAGCGCGGAGGAGATGGCCGCCGTCTTCGCGGAGGCCGAGCGGCGCACGGGCGGCGAGTCGGCGCAGGCGTCGGCGCGGGTCGCGTGGGCCGCGCTGCCGCACCAGGTCAACTCGACGTTCTGGTCGGTGCTGGGCGAGGACGCGACCGCGTACCTGCTGGCCCGGTGCGTGCAGCTGTTCGTGCCCGGCCGGCCGCAGATCTACTACGTCGGGCTGCTCGCCGGCACCAACGACATGCCGCGGTACGCCGCGACGGGCCAGGGGCGGGAGGTCAACCGCCACGTCTACACGCCCGGCGAGCTCGCCGAGGCGCTCACGGGGGAGGTCACCCGTGCCCAGCTCGGCCTGGTGGCGCTGCGGACGTCACACCCGGCGTTCGCGGGGGAGTTCACGGCGCGGGAGGTCGGCGAGGGGCGGCTCGAGCTGGCGTGGCGTGACGACGCCGGTGCCGCGGCGGTGCTCACGGTCGACGTGACGCCGGGGAGGCAGGGGTTCGTGGTCGACGTCGCGGGCGGGCAGGAGGGGGAGCGGCGGTTCGCCTCGGTGGCGGACCTGGCGGACCTGGCGGCGCTCGCGGGCTGACGCCGCCACCGCCCTTGCCCCGCCTCCGGAGCGTGTGGTTTCGTTCTCATATGGCATCGATGCCAGATCCCCTGACCTCGCCGGACGCCGGCCCCGACGCTGGGCGGGTGCTCGACCTGGACGGCGACGGCTGGTTCCTGCGCGAGGCGCTCGGCGACACCTGGCAGTGGTACGTCGACGGCGGCGCGCACGGCCTCAACAACGCGGCCGACGCCGCCCGTGCCGCCGCCACGACCCCGGGCTGGTGGCCGGCGACCGTCCCGGGCTCGGTCGTCACCGCGCTGGCCGCCGCGGGCGAGCTGCCGGACCCGTACCGGGGGCGCAGCAGCCGCGCCGCCGAGTGGACCGGCGCGCGGTCCTGGGTGCACCGCCGCGTCGTGGACCTGCCGCCCGTCCCCGCCGGGCACCGCGTCGTCGTGGAGCTCGACGGCGTCGACCCGTCCGGGACGCTGTTCTGGGACGGGGAGGCGATCGGCCGCGTCGACGGGCTGTACCACCGGCTGCGCGCCGAGGTCCCGGAGGCCCGCACAGCGCCGGGGCCCCACCGGCTCGCCGTCGTCGTGGACCCGCTGCCGCCGTCGGAGCCGCAGGTCGGGCGCACCGAGCGGGTCCGCACCCACCGGCCGCGGATGACCGAGGGCTGGGACTTCTGCCCGCGGCTGCCACACCAGGGGCTGTGGCGCAGCGCCCGCGTCGTGGTGGACCGGGTGCACCTGGCGTCGGCCGCGGTGCGCGCGGACCTGGTCCCCGACGCCGACGGGCTCGTCCGCGTCACCGGCACCGTCGAGGTCGCCGACGACGGCCCGGCGCGGGTGGTCGCCGAGGTGCTGGACGGCGCCGGCCGGGTCGTGGCGAGCGCCGCCGTCGACCTCCCCGGCCCCGGTGCCGGGCGCGCGCTCGCCGTGACCGTCCCCGTCGACCGCCCCGCGCGCTGGTGGCCGGCCCGGCTCGGCGTCCCCGCGACGTACACCGTCCGGCTCCGCGCCGCGGGTCGCACGCTCTGGTCGGGCACCGTCGGGTTCCGCACGGCTCGTCTCGTCGCGAACGCGGGCGCGCCGGCCGGCGCCCGCGGGTACACCGCCGAGGTCAACGGCGTCCGCCTGCCGCTGGTCGGGTGGAACTGGGCGCCCGCCGACGCGCAGTACGGCGCCGTGCCGCCCGCGCGGGTGCGGCACCTGGTGGACCTGGCCGCCCGGTCCGGCGCCGCGCTGCTGCGGGTGTGGGGCGGCGGCCTGGTCGAGACCGAGGAGCTCTACGACGCGTGCGACCGCGCGGGCCTGCTGGTGTGGCAGGAGTTCTCGCAGTCGTCGTCGGGCATGCAGAGCGCGCCCGCCACCGACGCCGCGTTCGTGGACCTGCTGCGGCGCGAGGCCGCCGCCCTGGTCCCGGCCCGCACGCACCACCCGAGCCTGCTGCTGTGGGGCGGCGGCAACGAGCTCGACGAGGGCGGCGTCCCGCTGGACGAGGACCGCTCGCCGGCGCTCGCGGCGCTGCGCGACGAGGTCGCCCGCCTGGACCCGGGCCGGTCCTGGCTGCCGACGTCCCCGACCGGTCCGGCGTTCCACCACCGCGCCGACGTCATCGCCACCGCCCCCGACGACCAGCACGACGTCCACGGGCCGTGGGAGCACCAGGGGCTGACGGGGCAGCACGCGCTCGCGGACGCGGGCACGTGCCTGGCGCACAGCGAGTTCGGCGTCGAGGGCATGGCGAACCGCCGGCTGCTGGACCACCTGGTGCCGGCGGCGGACGTCTGGCCGCTCGACCGGTCGAACCCCGTGCACCGCCACCTGGGGGAGTGGTGGGACAACGCCCCGCTCGTGCAGGAGTGCTTCGGCGGGCGGCTCGCGGACGTCCAGGGGTACCGCCGCGCGAGCCAGCACCTGCAGGCGACCGGCCTGGCGTACGCGGTCGAGGCGGACCGGCGGCGGTGGCCGCGCTGCTCGCTGGTGCTGCCGTGGCAGCTCGCCGAGTCGTACCCGAACACCTGGTGCACGGCCGTCGTGGACCACCTGGGCGACCCGAAGCCCGCGTACCACGCCGTCGCGCGGGCGTTCGCCCCGGACCGCGCGACGCTGCGCACCGCGACCAGCGCCTGGGCCGGCCGGTCGCACGCCGTCGCGCAGGTGTGGCTGTGGTCGGACGCCGGCGTCCAGCGGGGGTCGCGCGTCGCGGCCCGGCTGCGTCGCGCGACCGACGGCGCCGTGCTCGCCGAGCGCCGCTGGCACGTCCCGGAGCCGGTGGCCGAGCCGCGCCCGGTGGGGGAGCTGCGCTGCCCGGCGGCGGTGCTGCCGGAGGCGGAGGTGCTGCTGTGGGAGGTCGAGTGGGCCGCGTCCGACAGCACGCCGCTGGACCACGAGGTCGTGGTCGCGACGTCGGCCGCCGACCTGTCGCCGCTGCTGGACCTCCCACCCGCGACGGTCGACGTCGGGATCGCGCGCGACCCGTCCGACCCTGGCGACCCGCGTGACCCTGCCGACCCGTCCGAGGAGGACGCCGTCGTCGTGACCGTCACCCACCGCGCGGGCCCGGCGGTGGTCGGCATCGCCCTGCTCGACGCCCGGCCCGCCGGCGCGCCCGGGTGGGCCGTGCTCGACGGCGACCCCCGGCCGCTGCTGCCCGGCGCGACCCGGCGGCTGCGAGCGCGCTGGCGCGGCGACCGGCCGGACGGCGCGGCGGCGGGCGGCGTCCCGCCACGCCGACCGCTGACCCTCGAGGCGTGGAACCTCACCCCGACCACGCTCGACTCGACCACGTCCGCCCCGACCACGTCCGCCCCGACCGCCCCCGCCCCGACCGCCCCCGCCCCGACCGCCCCCGCCCCGACCACCGTGGAGCCCCTGCCGTGACCGTCACCTTCCCTTCCGGCTTCCTGTGGGGCGCCGCGACGTCCGCCTACCAGGTCGAGGGCAGCCTCGACGCCGACGGTCGCGGCCGGTCCGTGTGGGAGGAGTTCGCGTCCCGGCCCGGTGCCGTCGAGGGCGGCGGCGACGGGTCGCGCGCGTGCGACTCGTACCGGCGGTGGCGCGAGGACGTGGACCTGGTGGACGGGCTGGGCCTGGGCGCGTACCGGTTCTCCGTGGCCTGGTCCCGGGTGGTCCCGGAGGGTCGCGGCCGGATCGAGCAGCGCGGCCTGGACCACTACGAGCGGTTCGTCGACGCGCTGCTGGAGCGCGGCGTCGAGCCGGTGCTGACGCTCAACCACTGGGACATGCCGCAGGCGCTCATGGCGGACGGCGGCTGGGCGGGGCGGTCGAGCGTGGCCGCCTTCGCGGAGTACGCCGACGCGGTGGCCGCCCGCCTCGGTGACCGCGTGACGTGGTGGGTCACGCAGAACGAGCCGTGGATCGTGCAGCTCCTCGGCTACCAGCTCGGCCTGCACGCCCCGGGCGTCGCCGACCTGGCCGCCTCGGTCGCCGCCGGGCACCACGTGCTGCTCGGCCACGGCGCCGCCGCCGACGCGATCCACGCCCACGCGCCCGCGGCCCGCACCGGCTGCGCCCTCAGCCTGTTCCCGTGCGACCCGGCGACGGGCTCGGAGGAGGACGCCGCGGCCGCGTGGGGCTCCGACGGGTACGTCAACCGCTGGTACCTCGACCCGCTCGGGGGCTGCGGCTACCCCGCGGACGTGCGCGCGCACTACGAGCGGGCGCTCGGGCGGTCGCTGGACGACGTGATCCTCCCCGGGGACGAGGAGCGGATCGGCGGCCGGCAGGACTGGATCGGCGTCAACTACTACACCCGCCGCGTCGTGGCGGCGGCCGGGCCCGGACCGGGCCGGCCGTTCCCGTGGCGGGTGGTGGGGCCGCCCGGCGACGTGGCCCGCACCGACGAGGGCTGGGAGATCGTGCCGGACGCCCTGCGGGACCTGCTGCTGCGGCTGCACCGCGAGAACCCGGGGACGCCGCTGATGATCACCGAGAACGGCGGCGTGTTCGGCGACGGCCCCACGCACGACGGCCGCGTGCACGACGTCCGGCGCACCGAGCTGCTGCTCGGGCACCTGCGGGCGGTGCACGAGGCGATCGAGGGCGGCGCCCCGGTGGTCGGCTACCTGCACTGGTCGCTGCTCGACAACTTCGAGTGGTCGCTGGGGTACCGGCCGCGGTTCGGGCTGGTGCACGTCGACTACGCGACCGGCAGGCGGACCGTGAAGGACTCGGGCCGGGTCTACGCGGGGATCGCCCGCACCGGCACGCTGCCCGACGCCCCGCTCGAGATCCCGCCGTTCGGCTGACCCGCCCCGGCTCCGGCCCCAGCCCCGACGCCCCCGACGCCCCCGTCCCGACCCCCGAGATCCCCGAGGACCCCCATGCGCATCACCGCCGGACCCGGCACCCGCACGGTCGCCGCCGACGCCTACCTGCTGGAGGTGCGGTCCGACCCGCCGCGCGCCGTGCTGGCCGCCCCGGACGGCCTCATCTGGTCGCACCTGTCCCTGCTGGCGTCGGTGGACCGGGTGGGCGTCGCGGACGAGTCGCTCGACGTCGGCGCCCCCACGGTGCACGCCGCCGACGGCACCCCGGTCGGCTCGGACCCGGTCGAGACCGACGCGGCCGAGGTGCGGCTGGAGTGCGCGAGCACGGCCTGGGCGCGCCGGCGCGTCACGCTGCGGTGCCTGCCGGACCGGCTGGAGCTGGTCGTGGAGGTCGAGGGCGACGGCGTGCTGACGGACGTGCGGCTGCTGGGCGGCCGGGCGGTGCTGCCGAACGGCGCCGGCGGGACGTTCCGGTCGTCCGCGGAGCACCGGTCGGTGTTCGTCCCGACGCCGACGGAGCCGGTGGACCTGGTGCGCCCGGCCGCGTCGGCGGCGACCCTCGGCGTGGTCGGTGACGCGTCGCCGGGCCGGCTGCACGCGGTATTCTCCCCGCCGCCGCTGTGCCTGGTGCTCGGCCGCGAGCAGGCCGCGTCGGCGCTCGACGTGCCCGCGGGCGACTGGCTCGGGATCGGCGTGGTCGGGCCCGTCGCGGACCTGCGGTTCACCGAGCTGCGCTACCAGCCGCTCGACGGGGGGTTCCTGCTGGAGCTCGACCACGACGCCCACACCCGCGTCGCCGGGCGCTGGACCAGCCCCGCCCTGGTGCTGCGGCCGGCCGCCGACCCGTGGCGGGCGCTCGCGGACCACCGGGAGGACCTGATGCGGGCCGGCGCGCCCGCCGGTCCCGTCGCCCCCGCCGCGGGCTGGTGGGCCGAGCCGCTGTTCTGCGGGTGGGGCGCGCAGTGCGCCCGCGCGCCGCTGCCGGGGGAGCCCGCGTCGCACCCGTACCGGCTCCAGGACCTCGGCCCCGCCGTGGTCCCCGCGGGGCTGCCGGTCGCGCCCGACCTCGCCCGGCAGGAGGTGTACGACGAGCTGCTCGCCCGCCTCGCCGCGCACGACGTCGTGCCGGGCACGGTGGTCGTCGACGACAAGTGGCAGGCCGCGTACGGCACCGGCGAGCCGGACCCGCGGCGGTGGCCGGACCTGCGCGCGTGGGTCGCGGCCCGGCACGCCGCGGGCCAGCGGGTGCTGCTGTGGTGGAAGGCGTGGGACCCCGAGGGGCTGCCCGTCGAGGAGTGCCTGGTCGACGCCGCCGGCCGGCCCGTGGCCGTCGACCCGGCGAGCCCCGCCTACCGGGCGCGCGTGCGCCGCGTGGTCGCCGCGCTGCTCGGGCCGGACGGGGTGGACGCCGACGGGTTCAAGGTCGACTTCACGCAGCGCGCGCCCGCGGGCCACACGGTGCACCCGCACGCCGGCGCGGACCCGGACGCGCCGTGGGGCGTCGCCGCGCTGCACGCCCTGCTGGCCGACCTGTACGCCGCCGCGAAGGCCGCGAAGCCCGACGCGCTCGTCGTGACGCACACGCCGCACCCGGCGTTCGCGGACGTCTGCGACATGGTCCGGCTCAACGACGTGCTGGAGCGGGACACCGCGCACCGCGTCGTGCCGCTCGCCGACCAGATGCGGGTGCGGCGGGCCATCGCGACGGCCGCGCTGCCCGGGCACCTGGTGGACACCGACCAGTGGCCGATGCTCGACGCGGCGCAGTGGCGGGCGTACGTGGCGGCGCAGTCCGAGGGCGGCGTGCCGGCGCTGTACTACGCGGAGCGCATCGACCGCAGCGGCGAGGAGCTCGGCGCGGACGACCTGGCCCTCGTGGCCGGGGCGTGGCGGGAGTACCGCGCCGGCCTCCCGGCGCCCGACCGCGCCCGGGTGCGCGCGTGACGTCCGCCGACGTCGTCGTCGCCGGCGCCACGTCCGCGGGCGTGTGCGCCGCGGTCGCCGCCGCGGAGGCCGGCGCGTCGGTGGTGCTGCTCGAGCCCGGGCGGCACGTCGGCGGCATGACGTCGGGCGGGCTCGGCTACACCGACGTCGGGGACGTCCGGGTGCTCGGCGGCGCGGCGGCCCGGTTCCGCGCCCAGGTCGCCGCGCGCTACGGCGTGCCGGTCGGGGCGTACGCCGGGCCGGAGCCGCACGTCGCGGAGGAGATCTTCCGGCGCTGGCTCGACCACCCGCGCATCGAGGTGGTGCACGACGCGGAGATCGAGGCCGCCGAGGTGCGGGACGCGACGATCGCGGGCGTGCGCACCCGCGACGGGCGGACGTGGACGGGTGGGGCGTTCGTCGACGCCACCTACGAGGGCGACCTGCTGGCGCTCGCGGGCGTGCCGTCGTCGGTCGGGCGGGAGGACCGGTCGTTGCACGGGGAGACGTTCGCCGGGCGCCGCGAGCCGGTGCCCGGACGGCACGCGTTCCCGGCGTGGGTGTCGCCGTTCACCGACGACCCGGGCGGCACGACGCCCGGCGCGGTGCTGCCGCAGGTGCGCGACGTGCCGATGGCGCCGGTGGGCGCGGGCGACGGCGGCGTCATGTCCTACGGCTACCGGCTGTGCCTGACGACCGCCCCCGACCGCGTCCCCGTCGAGCGCCGGCCCGGGTACGACGAGGCTCACTGGGAGCTCGGCCGGCGGCTGTTCCGGCACTGGGCGGCCGAGGGGTACGAGCCGCCGGCGGGCGCGCTGCTGGGGCTCGAGCCGAACCTGCCCGGCGGCAAGGCCGACGGCAACTCGCTCGGCCCGTTCTCGCTGAGCGTCCTGGACGGCACCGCGTGGGAGTACCCGACCGCCGGCAGGCAGCGGCGCGAGGAGATCCGCCGGCACCACCGGCACCACGCGCAGGACGTCCTGTGGTTCCTCACCCACGACCCGGCCGTCCCGGCGTCCGTGCGGCGGGAGCTCGCGCGCTGGGGGCCGGCGCGGGACGAGTTCGCCGACACCGGCCACCTGCCGCACCAGCTCTACGTGCGCGAGGCGCGCCGGATGCGCGGCGAGGTGGTGCTGACCGAGCACGACCTGCGCCGTCCGGCCCGCTGGCACGACGTGGTCGCGATGGGCTCGTACCACCTGGACGTGCGCGAGGTGCAGCGGACGTGGCGCTGGGTGCACGAGCACCCGCGACCGGTCGCGATGGTCGTCACGGAGGGCTACCTGTCGGTGCCGGTGCCGCCGTACCCGATCCCGTACCGGGCGCTCGTGCCGCGGTGGGAGGACTGCACCAACCTCGTCGTCCCGGTGTGCCTCTCGGCGTCGCACGTCGCGTTCTCGTCGATCCGCATGGAGCCGCAGTACCAGATGCTCGGGCACGTCGCCGGCCTCGCCGCGGCGCGCGCGGTGGCGTCCGGCCGGGCGGTGCAGGCGGTGGACGTGGCGTCGCTCCAGGACGAGCTGCGGGCGGCCGGGCAGGTGCTGGCGCTGCCCTGACCCGCCCGCTCAGCGCCGGCCGCGGGCGGCCAGGAGGGCCAGCAGGCCGGAGGCGAGCGCCAGGGCGGCGGGCAGCGCGGGGTGCCGGCCGTGCGCGGCGGCGGCCAGCGTCGGCCCGACGACGAACGTCAGCGCGTTGGCGGCGTTCACCAGCCCCGCGACGTCGCCCTGCTCCCGCGCGCCCACGGCCGTGGAGGCGGCGGACGTGCAGCCCGCCGCCGCGGCGCCGACGCCCGCACCGAACACCAGGGCGACCGCCACGAGCGCGGGGACGGGCAGCGGCACGACGTAGACCCCGAGCGCCACGACCAGCACGGCGCCACCCGCGCGCACCAGCCGCCACGGCCGCCAGCCGAGCCGCGGCACCAGGAGCCCCTGGGACAGCATCGAGCCGAGACCGGCGACGAGCAGCAGGGTCCCGGTCAGGGCGGTCGCCCGCGACGCCGCCAGCCCGTAGCGGTCCTGCACCAGGAACCCGATGCTGCCCTGCACCAGCGCCATCGCGAGGAAGACGCCCGCCGAGGCGGCGACCGCCGCGCGCACGGCCGGGTGCGCGAGACCGCCGCGCAGGGCGGCGGCGCCGCGCGACGAGGACGCGCCCGGACCCGC